>DAOUPU010000034.1 GCA_030625995.1 Flavobacteriaceae bacterium | reverse complement strand
ATTAAAACGATTGATACTGAAAATCCTATTGGTATAGCAAAAAATGAGTGGGCGTATTACCATCCTTTACCTCAAAATTATAGCAGACAGAAGGATTGGGTTTCTGCTATTATTAGCTTATTGAAATGAACCTTAATCTATATACCCATTAATTTCTGGGATTGTTATCTATAAAAATCGAATACTTCATTTAGTTGAATATAGATCCTACTTATGTTATTTCCAAAACTATTCAAAATAATACGCAGTTATAATTCAGCTACTTCATCCCATGCTCACCAAAGCAAAATTATGGTAAGATAATTAAGAAGAAGGTAGGAGAAGAGATGAAGAGGTTGAATGATAAATTAGGGAGTTAATATTATAGCTCCCTTTTCCGATAGTTTGATTAATAGTAGAAAATTTCTATATATTTACATAAATGTAAAAAAGTAACATAACTTACGCTTTACTTGCTAAATTGGTTGTTAATCAACCATAGGGTTAAGTATATAAATAAGTTAGCCTTCATTATGACCAACAAACAAGCCAATGATTATATTCTTTAGAAAAATTCGTCAAAAAATGCTGACCGAAAACAGATTCGGCAAATATCTATTATATGCAATTGGTGAAATACTTCTTGTTGTTATTGGAATTTTGATTGCTTTGGAAGTTAATAATTGGAATGAAAAACGTAAAGATTCTAAACTTGAATTAGAAATACTTGCGGGAATAAAAAATGACCTTGAAGCGAATATCATTAGTCTTAACACTAGTATTAGTGCTGATTCATTAGTTGTTGTTTATGCTGAACGATTAATAGAGATATTGAAGAACGAAACATCTGAATATGACGAATCAATGGATGAATACTTTGGAGGTGTTGAAAATTGGTTACCTATGCATCCTAATAAACTTGCTTATACAAATCTACAATCAAAAGGACTTTCAATAATTTCTAATGATACAATCCGGTCAAAAATAGTTCAACTGTTTGATGAGACATATCTTTTACAGGAAGATAAAGAAAAAATTATGATCGAAATGTTTTCTAATGGAATAAGTGTATACCATAGGTTTTTAGAAACGAGAGAGGATACTTTTAAGAAAAGACCAAATGATTTTCAGTTTTTAAAAACAGAACCCGAATTCGAAAATTACTTAACACATACAAGAGGAATTCGAAAGCAGCTATTGTTTGTTACTGAAAACATAGTAAAAAGATCTACTATAGAATTAAGAAACCAAATAAATGAAGAAATATTGAGATTAGAAAAATAATAAAACGAGAGGCTAACAATGCATATGTCGATCAGCCCCTCCATAAGGTTGTGGACGCCACATATGCGAAACTTTGAACTACTATTTGACCTGTCCTAAAAAATGAATTAGTTTAAAACTTTATACTTATTTTTAACAGATGCGACAGAGCCAAAATTCTTTCGATATTTTTTTAAGAGGGATAGTTATTAATCTGACTATAAAAATTTAATAGAAATGTTAATCTATATGTCAAAATCAAAATTCTTTGCAATTACATTAATTTCTATTTTTTCTATATTCTTTACTACACAAAAGACCTTTGGCCAATCAACCTATGACACCTATCAACAGGTTGAATTTGATCATTTACAAATTGATGAGGGGCTTTCTCAATCGAATATTTCCAGTATCACAGAAGATTCAAGAGGATTTATCTGGATAGGCACGGAAGATGGATTGAACAGATATGACGGTTATAGTTTTACGATTTACAGGCATAATGTCAATGATTCTACATCCATTTCTGACAATTATATAGGTCCAATATTTGAAGATGATACAGGAATAATTTGGATCGGTACGATGAATGGGCTAAATGCCTATCACCGTGACACAGATACTTTTACCCAATATCTCCCTGAAGCTCACAATCAGCAAAGCATTTCGGGAACCTACATTCAGGCTATTTATCAAGATAGGAAGAATCGACTTTGGATTGGGACACGAAATGGGGGATTGAATCTGTTCGAGCGCCAAACAAATACATTTAAAAAGTTTGTACACGACCAGAATAATCTCAATAGCCTCGCGCATGATAAAGTAAATTGCATCGTTGAAGACAGCAATAAAAACCTTTGGATTAGCACGAATGGAGGTTTGAATATGTTTGATATTGCATTAAATAAGTTTGACTTATATGCATACAATAAGGATGATCCTACTGGTATTAGTAGTAATCATGTCATGCATATCTATGAAGACTCGTCCAATAATTTATGGGTAGGCACGTATGGTGGAGGATTAAACTATTTTGATGTGAAAACTAAAAAGTTCACCCGCTATACACATGATCCTTCTGACCCATCATCCATAAGCCATAATGAAATAAATAAAATCCTTGAAATTGAACAAGACCTCATAATGGTCACGACAAATTCAGGATTAAATATCTTTCGTGTACCTGGAAAACCTTCTCCTGAACAAGATTTCATAAACCTTCACCACAATCCTATACTTGCTGGCAGTCTGAGCAGTGATATTATTACTGATTTATATAGAGATAAGTCAGATCGAATGTGGATTGGAACCCGATTTGGAGGAATAAATATTTACGACACGAAGGAAAAAACAATTAAGCACGTTAAATATGAAACCGGAAGCAATTATGGTCTGAGCCATAACAATGTCACTTCATTTGCAGAAAATAGTGCTGGGAATATCTGGATAGGAACCGATGGCGGAGGGCTTAATTATTTTAATAAAAAAACTAAAGTAATTTCTTATTTTCGACATACACCTGGAAAAAATAGCCTAAGCAGTGACAAAGTACTCTCCTTATCCATTGATAAGCACGATAATTTATGGATTGGAATGTGGGCAGGTGGGGTAGATTATTTTGAACCAAAACGAAATACCTTCACCCACTTTCGTCATAATCCATTGGATTCATTGAGCATTAGTTCAAATAACGTGTATGATGTGTATCAAGACTCAAAAGGCATCATATGGGTCGGTACTTTTAATGGAGGGCTGAACCGCTTCGATCATGAAACAAATTCGTTCACAAGGTATCCTTTTGGAAAAGACAACAAAAATAGTTTATCAGGAAATCATGTGCTGAACATTTTTGAAGATAAGGACAATACCTTATGGCTAGCAACTTATGGGACAGGGCTGAGCCTTTTTTACCCGGCAACTTCCGTGTTTAAAAATTTTCAAAAGGATACTTCATTTTTGAATAGCCTGAGTCATAAATTTGTGAATTGCATATACCAGGATCAAAAAGGTTATATGTGGATAGGTACCGGAAGTGATGGTATTAAAATATTTGATGAGGCAACTAAAAACATTACTCATATCAGGGTAAAAGACGGTCTTGCAAACAATTCGGTTTACGGAATATTGGAAGCTGATGACAAGAGTTTTTGGATTAGCTCGAATCTCGGTATCTCAAAATTAAACTTTGATTATACAACAGGAACGTATTCAATTAAAAACTTCACTGTACATGATGGACTTCAAAGTAATCAATTTAACAAAAGGGCGTACATGAAGGGAAAAAATGGAGAAATGTATTTTGGAGGAATAGAAGGCTTCAATTATTTCCATCCCAACACTATAAATGAAGCAAAACAGATAGCACCTATTGTTTTTACAAACTTCCTAGTTCACAACAAACAGGTTCCTATCGGCAAGAAAGATTCTCCTTTAAAAAAACATATTAGTGAAACTGATGTACTTTCACTATTGCCTGTTCATAACTCTTTTACTATTGAATATGCAGCACTCAATTATTTATTTTCTGAAAAAAACCGATACGCCTATAGGATGGAAGGTTTTGATACTGAGTGGAACTATGTAGGCAGTAAAAGAGAAGCAAGCTACACCAATCTTGATGCAGGCGAATATATATTTAGTGTAAAAGTTGCAAGTAATGGTGGAATTTGGAATGAAAAAGGGAAGCACTTGAAAATAATAGTTTTACCACATTGGTGGAAATCCGGCTGGGCTAAAATATGCTTCGTACTTTTGACAATCGGAATATTAACCTCATTTTATAAATGGAGGATATACAATTTTAAAGTGAATAAAGAAAAATTTCAACGGCTCGTAAAAGAACAAAACAATGAAATAATAGCCCAAAATAAGGAAATTAGGTCTCAATACGAAGAATTGGCGGATCAAAATGACACCCTTGAAAACCTGACCAAACAGGCCGAAAAGGCCAACCAGGCCAAAAGTACTTTTCTATCTAACATGAGCCACGAACTGCGCACCCCGCTGAATGCCATATTGGGATTTTCCCAACTGATGACGCGCGATGTAAGCACCGGCGAAGAACAGCGGAAACAGATCGGCATCATAAGTCGAAGTGGAAAACATCTTTTGAGTCTCATTAATGACATACTGGACATCGCCAAAATCGAAACCGGCCGGGCAACATTAAATATAGGCAGTTTTGATTTATCTGCTCTCCTCAGTGAGATCTCTGAATTGTTCCACAACCGTATTATCGAGAAAGGTCTCTCTTTTATAATAGAAAAAAATGATGACTTACCTCGCGACATCAAAAGCGATGAAGGTAAATTGCGCCAGGTGCTTATCAATCTTCTTGGCAATGCTCTGAAGTTCACGGAAACAGGACGTGTGACTCTCAGAGTACGGTCTGGTGCTGTGGCGGAGAATATCCAGACACTTCTTTTTGAAGTTGAAGATACAGGCATGGGTATAGATTCTGATCATCTGGAAAATATTTTTGAACCCTTTGTCCAGGCTGGGCATGCTCAAACCGGCATCGAGGGAACCGGGCTGGGGCTAAGCATCAGCAAGTCGTTCGTGGCATTGCTGGGTGGAGAGATCAGCGTTGAAAGTAAGCCGGGCGAGGGTACGATGTTTTACTTCAATGTGCCAGTTGCCCTGTCGGAAAGCGCGGAGAAGGACGGAATTGAGCCGGTCAGACCAACAGTGTTAGGATTGGAACCGGGTCAGTCTGCCATGCGCATCCTGGTGGTGGAGGACAACGCAGACAACCGGCTGTTGCTGAACAGTCTGCTTGTCCAGGTGGGCTTCGATACACGGCAGGCAGAGAACGGCGAAGAAGCTGTTACCCTGTTTGAGCAGTGGCAGCCGCACTTCATCTGGATGGACATGCGCATGCCGGTGATGGATGGCTACCAGGCCACGGCAAAGATCCGCTCCCTGCCCGGAGGTGATACGGTGAAGATCGTCGCGATAACAGCCAGTGTTTTCAAAGAGCAGCGCAACAGCATTATGGAAGCAAGCTGCGATGAAGTGATACACAAGCCTTACCAGCCCCATGAGATTTTTGAAACCATGAGAGAGCAGTTAGGTGTACAATATATATATGAAGAGGAGATTGACAAGTCGCCCTCTTCAACTGAAAAAGTGATAGATATCGAATTAGCAAAGGAGATGGCGGATTCCTTGCCCAAACAATTATTTGATGAGTTGAAACAGTCTTCTATGGCCCTGGACATGGAAGAGACGTATAAGGTTCTCGAACGAATCGCTGAGATACAACCTGAACTAGCAGGGTTGTTGAGAATGTGTGTGGAAGAACTAGACTTTTCTGCCATCAGAAATATTTTAAATCATGAATGACAAAAATCTTAGTAGGTCTTCATCCGATATTTTGGTTGTGGATGATGTTTTAGAAAATCTTAAACTGTTAGTGAATCTGCTGACACCGGCGGGATATAAAGTTCGACCTGCGTCGAATGGTGCTGAGGCCCTGGACGCAGTGAAAAGAAAAAAACCCGACCTGCTCCTGCTCGACATCAAAATGCCCAGCATGGATGGCTTTGAGGTGTGCAAACGCCTAAAGGCAGACAGTCAGTCAAAAAAAATTCCTATTATCTTTATCAGCGGTCTGAGCGAGACAGATGATAAAGTGAAAGCATTTCAGGCCGGCGGCGTCGACTACATCACCAAGCCGTTTCAGGAGGAAGAGGTTTTGATGCGCGTACAAACGCATATTGAATTACAGCGGATGCGCATTGATCTGGAAAGAATTGTCACTGAACAAACCGTGGACCTTCGCATGAGTGAAGAACGATTCCGTATGACATTTAATCAAGCTGCAGTGGGAATTGCACATGTTGATACAAACGGTAAATTCTTGAGGCTTAACCAGAAGTTCTGCGATATAGCAGGCTACACTAAGGAGGAAATGACTGCCCGATCCTTTCAGGAAATAACATACCCAGAAGACCTGTCAACTGAACTTGAATATTACGAGCAGATACTCGCCCGCGGGATTGAAACATACTCGATGGAAAAACGATATATCCAAAAAAACAAAACTATAGTTTGGGTAAACCTCACAGTATCACTTGTTTCGAAAGACAATGGTGGTATAGATTACTTCATTGCAGTGGTCGAGGATATTAGCGATCGCAAAGAGGTTGAAGAAGAGCTGAATAAAAGCGAGAAAAATCTCAAGTTGATCTACAACACAACTGGAGATGTGCTGTTTCAGCTTCAAGTTGAACCAAATGATCATTTCCGCTTCTTATCCGTCAACCTGGCGTTTTTGACTGCCACAGGATTGACTGAAGAGCAAATCATCGGCAAGACAACGAAAGAAATTATTCCGGAATCATCTCATACGCTGGCGCTGGAGAAATATAAAGAAGCCATTCGAGATAAGAGAACTGTCGATTGGGAAGAAACCACGGAGTACGCTACCGGAGTAAAGGTGGGTGATGTGGCAGTGACACCGGCCTTTGACGAAGATGGGAACTGCACTCATCTGATCGGATCTGTCCATGACATCACCGAGCGCAAGTTAGCAGATAATGCCCTAAAGAAAGAAGCTGAATTTCAACAACTCGTCGCCAAAATCTCTACCCTATTTATAAATATACCAGTAGACGAAATTGACCAGACCATAAATAATCAGTTTAAGGAGATTGGAAAATTTTTTAAAGCTGATCGTGTAACAATTGGCCTATTATCTGAAAAAGGTGAAGTATTGTCGGCTACCAATATGTGGTTTTCTGACAAGCTTAATGCCGAAAAATTAGCAACTGATATGACGGGCGCAACTTATCCCAACTTAGTTAACTACATCAAAGATCAGGAATATTGGTCTTTCTCGGACCCTGATGATTTTTCTCATTGGCGTCCTGAAAGGGAAACTATTGAAAAAACGGATTTTAAATCTGGTCTTGTCATTAATACTGGTTTTGAAAAATCAATACTGGAAATATTCGTCATTGATGTTATGCATTCGAATAGAGTTTGGACCAAAAATATTATTGAGCAGGTTAAACTCCTTGGAAATGTTTTTTCCAATGCCTTGAATAGAAAGAGCGCTGAGCAAGCCCTAGAGAAAGAAGCTGAATTTAAACAACTTGTTTCCAGAATCTCCTCCAAGTTCACGGGGCTATCGGGAGTTGAATTCGAGAATGCTATAGAAAATAGCCTTGTAGAGATAGGCAGTTACTTTGGAGTTGATGCGGTCAGGCTTTTTCAACTATCTCCTAAAGGAGAGGTTTTGAGATTCAGACTTATGTGGCAATCAGAACATCTTGCTCCACAGGGTGAAATGACTGAGATTCATAAAATGAAATATCCCAAGCTTGCAGCGCATTATTCGAAAGGAAAGACCATTAAATTCAGCAAATTCGTTGATAGCCCGCAATGGCCTGAAATTCGCAATATCCTGAAATTCTTTGGCACTAAAGCTGGTGTTGGCGTGCCGTTAGAAGCTGATAAGTCCGGAGTTGATGTATTCGCTGTGGATAGTGTGATTTCGGAGTATCAATGGCCAGAAGACATTATCGAGCAAACCAAGGCTGTTGGGAAGGTTTTGTTGAGTGCGATATTGCGGAGAGAAGCAGAAGCTGAAATCCAAAACGGATATTCAGAAATCAAACAATTAAAAGACCAACTGGAACAGGAAAATATCTATTTGAAGGAAGAAATAAAAGGAATTAAAAATTTCGACACTATTATAGGGCAAAGTAAAGCCCTTAAATATGTTTTGTTTCGTGTTGAGCAAGTGGCTCCAACCGATACCACAGTTCTTATTTCTGGAGAAACAGGCACTGGTAAAGAAATATTTACTAATGCTTTACATCAATTAAGCCTTCGGAAAAATAAATCTCTAGTAAAGGTTAATTGTGCTGCTCTTTCTCCTACTTTGATCGAAAGTGAATTATTTGGTCATGAAAAGGGGGCTTTTACGGGGGCAAATGAAAAAAGAATCGGTCGATTTGAACTTGCTGATGGTGGAACTGTTTTCTTAGATGAGATTGGTGAGTTGTCATTAGAAGTTCAGGCTAAGTTGTTAAGAGTATTACAAGAAGGTGAATTTGAAAGGTTAGGGAGCTCAAAAACTATAAAAGTTAATGTAAGAATAATCGCTGCAACGAATCGAAACTTGGAGGATGAGGTAAAAAATAATCGTTTCCGTATAGATTTGTATTATCGTTTAACAACGTTTATTATAACAATTCCACCTTTGAGGGATCGCAAAGAGGATATTCCTCTATTAGTAAAATTTCTTGTCAATAAATTGGGAAAAAAACTTAATAAATCTTTAAAGAAAGTTCCTCATACCGTAATGCGAAAGCTGGTAAATTATTCATGGCCTGGAAATGTTAGAGAATTAGAGAATGTGATCGAAAATGCACTTATTATCTCAAACGGAGAAGTACTAAGGGCTGAAGTACCCGGAAACTTAGGATTAGCTACCAAGGGGGAATCGAAACTTGAGAATCTTGAACGTGAACATATAATTAAGGTCTTAGATTCGGTGAATTGGCAAATTGGAGGAAAGGAAGGAGCTGCTGAAAGATTAGGTCTTAAGAGAACTACCCTAAATTCTAAAATGAAAAAGCTCAATATTAAAAAAACGTTGAGATAGAATTTTCCACTGCCATAGTTGACTTTTTCACAACACAATCTATTTTTTAATATAATTTTCTATCAAAAAAAGTGACTATATATCGTCTTTGTGACGTTATATAGTCACTTTTTCAATTTTCTTATCAATAGTTTTGTTAGCTAAAAAAATTATAATAAGCTGATTTACTGCATATTGTATTGTCTATTCTTTTTTGGCACGATTTTAGGTTGCTGGATTCAACACAAGTTAAATTTATCAATGATAATCTAATGATAAGTATAAAATATATATTAAAAACAAAGCTAGGAATGAATCTGGAATTATTGCAGGTTATGGGTTCAATTATTATAAATATACAAAATATAGAAGGATGCTTAAATATTGATTTTAAACAAGATAATCTGAACAAGGATCAATTTTATTTTCGAATGGATTGGCAAAACAACATTTTTTTTAAATCACTTTTGAACAGTAATGAATTTGACATTTTTGAGGGAAGCTTAAAGACTCTTTGTTATAACCCTACTATTGAAATTATTGGCAAGAATAATAGAGTTTTAAAAATTATAAAAAAGAATTACAAAAGAGAATTACAAAGAATTTAATAACTAAATAAAAATGAAAACAATGTGTAAATTAATTCAAAGAAAGAATTTTCCTTCTGTTTTTGGTGTTTTGAAAAAAATATTTTTACTGATTTTTACATTCAGCACAATGCTTGCTTTTGGCCAAAGTAAATTAAACACGCAACAAAAAAAGAAGCCTAATATTTTGCTTATTGTAGCTGATGATATGGGCTACTCTGATCTAGGATGCTACGGAGGTGAAATCAACACCCCTGTATTGGATAATCTCTCGGAAGCAGGTGTGCGTTACACCAACTTTTATGCGAGTCCAACTTGTTCAGTTACTCGATCTATGCTACTATCAGGAACTGACAATCATGTTGCAGGTCTGGGTAACATGGGAGAGTTAAATGCACCAAACCAGCAGGGGCAACCTGGTTACGAAGGAGTGCTTAATCAGCGCGTTGCTTCAGTAGCCGAACTGCTTCAAGCCAATGGTTACCATACCTACATGGTGGGAAAGTGGCATTTGGGGATAAAACCAGATCAGATACCTCATGCAAGAGGTTTTGAACGTGATTTTTCAACATTGGTTGGTGGTGGAGATCACTTCAATGACAGATGGAATATTGAATGGCAGTATCCTGTGATGCCATATACAGAAGACGGGAAACCTGTTGAGAAACTGCCAAAAGATTTTTATTCTTCTAAAAATTATACGAATAAGACAATTCAGTTTATAGATGAAGGTCGTAACGATGACAAACCTTTTTTCGCATATATGGCCTATACAGCTCCTCATGGACCACTACAATTACCAAACGACTGGTTACGCCGCTATAAGAATAAATACGATGCAGGTTGGGATGATATTCGCCATAAACGACTTGAACGCATGAAAGAATTGGGTATTGTAGATAAAGATATTAATGAAGCTGACCGTCTATCGTTTGTTCCAAGATCTTCAACACTTACTCCTGCTGCTCGTGTTGCAGTAGGTAGAAATATGGAGATTTATGCTGGCATGGTTGAATATATGGATGATCAAATAGGTCGTGTATTTGATTACCTTAAAGAAATTGGTGAGTATGATAATACAATTGTTATCGTCATTTCCGATAATGGGGCTGAAGGAAATAACCTTAGGGGAATGGTGTCAGGACAAGGTGGATCATTAGGTTTTCTTCATGCTATGAATAATTTTGCTGAAGATGGTCACAATTCAATTGGACGTAAAGGTACATTTGCAGAATATGGACCACCTTGGGCACAAGTAGGTATGACTCCTTTCCGTCTTTATAAAGGGTTTCTTTCTGAAGGTGGTACAAGATCTCCTCTAATTATTAGCGGTCCTGGTGTAAAAGGAAAAGGTGGACTTAATAAAGATGCGGTTTTACATGTTATGGATATTACTCCAACTATTCTAGAACTTGCTGGGATTGAACATCCTTCTACTTTTAATGGACATGCTATTGAACCTTTGCAAGGGAAATCATGGGTAGGAATGATGAATGGAACTACGAAATCACCTCGTACCGATGAAGATTGGTTGGGATGGGAGTTATTTGGTAACAGAGCTATTCGCCAAGGAGATTGGAAGATTTCTTGGCAATATCAACCAATGGGAATTGAAGATTGGCAGTTATTTAATCTTGCCAAGGATTTAGGGGAGGAGTATGACCTTTCAGACAAATATCCAAAGAAAAAAAAGGAGCTTATTGCATTATGGGATGAGTATGTGATAACCAATGGCGTAATCATTGGAAATAGATCACCTTTTGAACAATTAAGTAAAGCACTTCCTAACAAAGTGATAGAGTCTGATAATTATCCACCTATAAGAGGTATGGAAGCTATTCCTTATGAACAGCTTCTAAAAATGATGAGTGGAGAAAATAACAAAAAGAAATCAAAAAAATAAGATATGACTTCTAAAAGAAATAACAAAAGCAAAAAACCAATGAATACATTTATTCAGTCTTGGATCGTTTTCATAATTATTGCTATCCTACCAGTAAGTAATACCATATTCGCTCAAGATGATGGTGCAAGAGCCTACTGGAATGCAAGAGAAAATACAAACATATTTTCTTTTCAATATTTACCAATGAACTTGAATGCCTCAGATGCTCTAGTCTTTGCCCCTGGTCAGTATATTTATCCAAATGCCGAAGTAAATGCGGATATAATTATGGGAACTTGGGCTCGTCATTTGGCAGTTTTCAAACGACCATCAGTTATTGCTGTTAACGTTGTAGGTGGAAACATTGGTGCTAATATTGATGCAGGAATACCAATGGGTTTTTTACCTCCTGAAGCAGCGCTAAATGAAAGCTTCAGTGAATCAAGTTCTGGATTTGGAGATCCAAGTGTTGCGTTTACAACAAATTTAATTGGTACACCTCGACTTAAGAGTACTGTAGATCTATTGAACTATGAGCCTGGCTTTAGTATGGATCTTGCCTTATTAGTGTCAGTTCCTGTAGGTGTATATGAAAATGACAAACTTGTGAATTTAGGACTTAACCGTTGGTTTGGTCGTATTGCACTTCCTCTCAAGTACCATTTTGGGGTATTTGCACCTGGATATATGTCGAGCTTTGAAATAACTCCATCTGTTTATTTATTTGGAGATAATGATGATTTTAATGTAAGGCATACTTTGAAAAATGAACCAATATGGCAAATAGAATCTCATTTAACTCATGACTTTACAAGAAAATTTTTCGGTTCAATTGATATGCTTTATCAGAATGGTTTTCAGTCAGAAATAGATGGTATTGAAGCTGGTGAAAACCTTGAAATTGGAAGTCTTGGCTTTTCCCTGAGCTACGAAATAGAAGATAATATTATGATACGTACTGGTTATAGTTCCAATGTGTTTGGTAATAGTAATTTGGAGACCAGCGTTATTAAACTTCAATTTGTTTACAGTTGGAATAAGGCAATGGAAAACTTTAAAAAATTATCGGGTGGGGAGTAATGCTTTATTTTTTTTTACCCAAAAGAATAAAATCAAGAATATTAATTTAATTAAATAAAAATGAAAACAACAATTTCTAAAATACGAGTTATAGAAAACTTTAAATTGAAAAATTTTTATGTCACTCTATTTTTTATAGCTACAATCTTTTTGCCGTCGACTCTTATTGCTCAAGAAAAAGAACAGGATTCTGTTAAAATATCTCAGGAGCAATTAGAGAAATACAAAGTATTAAAAAAAGCAGCTAAAACGGAGAAAATACAAGAAAATGTAGAGAAAGATGCTACAGGTAATGATCCGCGGGCATTTACTGATAAATGGATGCCCTTTTACCGCTTTCAGGAATTAGAAAATGGATTGACGCAGCAAGACGTGACGGCGTTTGGCACTATTGCTTTCAGTGATTACATCGGCGTGTTCTTTGAATTGCCGGTCGCCCAATACCGTGATTTCAGCGAGATATCAGGATTACCCCAAGACGCTCCTACTAGTGCAATAGGCATGGGTGACGTGAGTCTCAAGTTTCTGGCTAGGCTAAAACCTCTGGATTTTTCGTATGGTGAACCAGGGGAAATGAACAAAAAAACTGGTGCCATAATGTTAGGTACAGATTTTGTTCTACCAACGGCAACTAGTCCTTTGTTAGCTGGAAATTCATTTAAATTAGCACCGATATTGGGGCTTGTGGTAGATACACCTATGCATGGATTTTTCGCCATGTTAAATCTTTATTATTTCGATGTTTACAAAACAGATGCTGCTCCAAAAACATCTATGTATGTGGGTCGTTGGTTTTATATGCAGCCTTTGACCCCTCCTGGTAAATGGTGGGGCTTGTTCTTTTTAATGCCTGAATATCAACCGATCTATAATTTCGAAACAAAAGATTTTTCTTCCTGGCTAGGTGTAGAACTCGGAAAGATTATTACTGAGGGCAATGTAGCCTATATTAAACCAGGATGGGGTTTAGGTAACTCAGAGCAGACAGACCGTAAATTTACGCTTGAGTTTGGGTGGCGATATTTTTTCTAATTAGCTACAACAGATAAAAAGTTAAAAATCATGGCAATCAGAGAAACACTACAAGCCGCAGGCCCCATATTGTGGAAGGCCATTAAAAGCGGGCAACTTTTTCGCCCTCAATGTGAGTATAACATTAATTCGAAATAAAACTTTTGTAAAAAGTGAAATACTAAATGTTTATATCTGTTGTTTCTAAAAATGATTAGAAGAAACTGACACCATTATAATTCTTTAAAGTAAAGCGGATTCAAGAAAAATGTAAATATCATGAGTGTAAAATGTAAAGTCCTATTTAAAGGGATCTTAATTATGTTTCTTTTTATAGGAAATATAACACTCTATGCCCAGCTAGATCCTGTTTCCAATTTAACCACGACAACGTCTACGACTGTTAAAGAGCAAAAAAAATCTAGGGACACAATTAAAGATGCAAAAAAGAGTAGTTTTATACCGGTTCCCTATTTTGTGACAGATCAAAATATTGGTTTCGGACTCGTCCTGGCACTTGCCTATATGCACCCCAATAAGAAAGAAACCCGTAAAAATACGCCACCATCAATAACGGCTGTTTTTGGTGGGGGAACTAACAAAAAAACCTGGACCATTGGTGGAGGTCATACCCATTCATTTAATAATGATAAGCTAAGATATGCAGGAGCAATTTTGTATTTTAATGTGAATCTTGATTTTTATCAATTAGGACCTGTTGATCTTTCTGACAATCCTATTGAAGTAAATCTAAATGGTTGGGGTATAGCAAATCATATCTTTTTTAGATTAGGAGAAAGTAATATTTTTATTGGTCCTCAGTATGGTTATTCAAGTATAGAAAGTAGTTTAAATTTGAATATCCCAAACAAACCGATCTTAGATTCAATAACCAAAGCCATTGTCAAAACGACTACATTTTCAGCCTTAGGACTCCGTTCCCATTATGACAATCGCGACAATACTATTTCGCCGACAAAAGGTCTTTATAGTGGTTTTGGATTAAATTATAATGCCAATTGGCTTGGGGCTACTGAACAGTTTGGAGAATTCAATTTATTTTTTAAATCCTATTTACCCATTAATAATTGGCTTTATTCCATTTATCATATAGATTATCAAATAGTTGGCGGTGACGCACCATTTTATCTGAAACCTTATGTACAGCTAAGAGGAGTACCTGCATTATATTATCAAGGAAAAATGGCTGCTAAAGTAGAAACCCAATGGCGCGCCATGTTTTATAAAAATTGGGCTGTAGTAGGTTTTGCAGGAGCAGGAAAAGCATTTGATTCATTCTCTGATTTTCCGGATAGTCAGTCGATTTTTAATTATGGAACAGGATTGCGATATGTGATGAAGAAAGCATTCAATACTCGTGTGGGGATTGATGTTGCATGGGCTAATCCTAATTCACAATTTGGATGGTATATTGTTATAGGAACTTCTTTTTAACAAGAGTAATGGATGTCTATGACGCTAAAACTAAAAAAATTAATTTGGCAGGCTGCTGCAAGTGGCACAATAAAAAAAATCCTAAAAAAGAGAGAAACCTATTCCAAAAACAGTAAATAAAATAATAAAGAAATTTCAAGTTAAACCATTAAAATAATGATTATGAAAAATATAATTCTTATACTCTTATTTGTAACAGCCTTAATAAGTTGTACCACAAATAATAACAATGAAAAAAATACGGACCTGATAGAAAAATACGTACAGGCTGTTGAAGAACTAGATTATAAAACTATGGAAGCCATGTTGGCTGAAAATTATATTGGTTATGGACCTTCTGTAAATGACTCTATTGGAAAAGCCCAGGTGCTGCGAAACTGGAAACAAAATATTGAAAATCTTTACGAAAGTATTGAATATAACAAATCAAGAAATATAGCTGTTTATATAGATAGAGGTGAAAATCAAGGAGAATGGGTGTCTAATTGGGCAGAGCTAAAAATAGTTTATAAAAAAGATATAAAAGAAGTTGTCATATGGGCAAATACCATATATAAAATTGATCATGGGAAGATTGTAATGAGTTATGCTTTTTATAATGAAGCAGATGTTTTAGAACAATTAGGCTATGTTTTTATTAACCCTAATGATTTATAAATTTTAATAATACAAAGAAAATGAAAAATATAAAATTATTAATTACACTAAGCATTATTTTCATAGGAATAAATATTTCGACTGCTCAAGATACAGGTATTGCTAAAAGTTTAGGGCTTTATGTATTTCCTTCTAATGATCAGGATCAAGCAACCCAGGAAGCCGATGAAATGGCTTGTTTTAAATGGGCAAAAGAACAAACAGGTTATGATCCTTTAAATCCAACTCAGGTTGTTGGAGCTACTGTTGATAGATCAGCTGATGGAAGTTCAGTTGGAGGTGCTGCCAGAGGTGCTGCCGGTGGTGCTGCCATTGGTGCAATTGCGGGAGATACAGGTAAAGGAGCTGCCATTGGTGCTGTTGTTGGAGGTGTAAGAGGCAGAAGATCAAAAGTTGTTGGTGATGAAATGCAACAACAGGCTAATGATCAAGCAGCAGCTGCCAAAAGCAAAGAACTGGAAGATGATTATAAGAAAGCATTTTCCGTTTGTATGGAAGGAAAAGGTTATACTATTAAATAGTATAACCTATGCCCGAACTGGAAAAAAAGTTGATGGAATTAGATATTAAAGTAATTGTTTTTAACCCTTGTGGAAATAAACCTGCTCATGGAGACTTTTAAAGTATAATGAATTATACTATTGATAATTTGAACAAATAACTGAATCTGTGTTTTTATAAGAGGTACATGAAATTTAAATAGAGATATTTATACTTATAATGTTAGATGTTTTAATAAGAAATTATTTAAAAATATGGCCATTGAAAATGAACCTGTTTTTCTTTGTGTGTATATTATTCAACTTATTTCCGGTATTTGCACAAGATTCTGAGGAAGATCTATCTGTGAACAAGCAATTCTGGTTTGATTATAATATGAAAAACTATATAAACGAACTAAAAAGTGTAAGTGGATTTTTGGGTTATAGAAGCATTTCACAGCATGCCTATAACAAATTTTTAGTTGTTCCAACATATAATATTCTACACACCAAGGCTGCAAAATTCTTAAACTTAGAAAAACCAATAATACATTCATTTCATCTTGGAGGAGGTTTGTATTATACGCAGTACCTGGATGAGCCAGATAATTTAGAATTAAGACTTATGCAAGGGTTTAAGTTTTTTACTCCTCCAATTAAAAATATTTTTATAAAAAATTATGTTCGTTTGGAAGAACGCTTTCAAAAAACTATGGAAGGCTCTACTAACTGGTCAGCTGGTTTACGGTTTCGTTATCGTATTTCAACAGTTATAGAATGGAAAAAACATCTCTTTAGTTTTAATCAAGGATTCTATCTTCCAATGAGCGTAGAAGTTTTTTTTAGTATCAAAGAAACTGATCGGTTTAATGATAAAATAAGAATATCTCCTGGAATAGGGTATAAATTAAATGATGATTGGAAATTTGAAGTTTATGTTACTTATAATAGAACAAAAAACACAAATGAAATCGAGAACACCACCAATGATTTTACACTAAGACTAAGGATTTTTAAATCATCAATTAAAAAGGGAATCTTTATAAAAAGTAAGGAGGAAAATTTAAAAGAATTGATTGAATGATATTTGATAAAAAGGAGTTCAGACTTGACTTCACCATAGCTCCAAAGATCACATCTACAAGCGCTTATGTCTTTTGAAGGTGTTTCTGTATATATAGTTAAATCATTGCTAAAACAGGCTGTGTTACACTGATAATACGCTTGTATATGCCATTCTCATCTCCAAGAAATTTGTGCGCCAGTGGGTGCTCATTCCTTGGTGCTCATTTGATCTTTTGCACTGGTTACGTCAATTCTTCACGCACAGCTCTCCAGTACTCCAAACCTTTGAAGGTGTTTCACATCATTTTATTGGAGT
>DAOUPU010000115.1 GCA_030625995.1 Flavobacteriaceae bacterium | reverse complement strand
AAGGCGAGTGAATTACACCTATCGGATCGATCACAATTTTTTTCATAATTTATCGCTTAAAAGAAGATCAAAATTAAACATTATCGATCTACTGCAATGCAATTTAAATTACTCAAATGCGAACATTAGTCACATTGTATTGTTCGTTTTAAACATAAGATGAAAAATATCAATCAAGTGACGGATTCGTGATGGTTAATATGTAGCTATATGCTACAACCTGCTATCAAATTACATAAAAAAAAGGAGATACGATTAAGTAACTCCTTTGTTTCTCACTCAGGGTTTCACTTGGAGTGAAATCCTGAGTGAGAAAAATATTTCCAAGTTTTGGGTTTACTAGTTAATTCTTAACTATTTACTACTTTTTCACAGATAACCGAAGAGACTTATTCAGAACTGTTAAATCCTAATCTCTTCTCACTATTCACTTTTAAGTTCACTCATTTCTCTTTTCTCTTTTCTCTTTTCTCTTTTTTCTTTTCTCTTTTCTTATTCTTTCTCTTGGATATTTATTCCATATTGTTTTTGACCCTTAACTTTTTAAAAAGAATCTTTAATTACTCCCTGCTCCCCAATTTGTAACCTTCAATATTTTATCAAAGATCTCATTGTTCTGATACACTCCTTTAAATACTTCAGATCCAGGTCCATAAGCAAATACAGGAATCAAAGTAGCAGAATGCCCTCCGGTTGAAAAGGTCATTCCAATTTCACTGTAATCACTATATTCACTGCCATCTTCTCTTTTTTTCTTTTTTGCAGCGAGGGTAAAGCCCCCTGTTTCATGATCAGAAGTTACTATTACCAAGGTATTACCATCTTTCTCTGCAAAATCTAATGCTTTACCTACAGCATCATCAAAATCAATTAATTCTGAGACCAAATAAGAACCGTCGTTTGCATGACCTCCCCAATCAACTTGAGAACCTTCAACCATCATAAAAAAGTTGGAACCATCCTTTGTTAAAAATTGAATTCCCAGATCAGTAGCTTTTACAAGAAAATCTCCTCGCCCTTCCTGAACTTTAGGCATTGCATTTTTAGCTAGAAGATAACCTAACTTTTCCGCATTTTGAATTTTGGAAAGATCACCGAGAGCTACAGTATCAATAAAGAAATTTTTTTTAACCATTTCATTTAACAGGTTTCGTCCATCTTTACGATCATTAAAGAACTGCAATCCTCCTCCCGCAAAAAAATCCACTTCCGATTCTGACAAATGCAAGGCAATTTTCTCTGTAAAACCTCTGCTAAGAGTATGTGCGTAAAAACTCGCCGGGGTTGCATGTGTAATAGATGAAGTAGCGACCATACCCGTTTTTATATTTTTCAATGACACTATCTCTACCAAATTTTTTATAGTTGTTGAGTCATCTGCCACTCCAATGGCACCGTTATAAGTTTTTTCACCACAGGCGAAAGCTGTAGCCCCTGCAGCAGAATCTGTAACATCTTCTCTGGAAGATGAGGTATTTATAAGTCCAATATCCTCAAATCGACCGTAATTTGGGGAGGAATCCTTAAAATAAAACGCCGAAGAAATTTGAGATAATCCGGTACCGTCGCTAATTAAAAGTATAACGTTCTTTGCAGTTTTCTCCTCTTTTTTTTCAACAGCCTTCTGCTGACAAGCAAAAAATAATGGCAGTATACATACTAAAATATAATTTTCAATTTTCATCTTTTTATTTATAAATTTTTCATTGGTAAAGATAGTTCGATTATGTAGTTCTAAGATCAAAAATTGATCAATATTTTTATCGAGGATGAATCTAATATTACATTCTGCTCCTATTTAACTTCCTGCCCTACAATTCTTTTTTTGAAATAATTTCGTAGTGAATTCCTTCATAAGCATTTTTATGTCCGGCCTCAAAGAGGATAAAGATGTTTCCATTATACATTTCGGCCAGATCGGAATATGCCGAATGAGACCTGTAGATGGGAATTTTCTTATACCATGTTGCTCCGTTATCTTTACTAATGGATAGAGTCATATTTATTCGTGATTTTAGATCAGATGGATTTGTAAATAACAGTAGTTTTTTGCGTTTTCTATCTACACTTAATAATGCTCCCTGACATCTTGGTTCTGGCAACTGAAGATCGAACCGTTGTTCAATCCATGATCCTCCACCATCTTTACTAACTGCAACCTGCCTTACCTGTGATTCTTTACGCGCATAGTTTCGCATATTCAATGTTAGATCTCCATTTTTCAATTCTGCAACTGTACATTCATTTACCTGATCCTGCGGAGTGGTTCCACCTAACTTCCATGAATTTCCATGGTCATCTGAATAAATAACATGCGAATAGTATTTTTTCGATTCTTTCTCTATATGATCACATGGGATGACCAATCGTCCTTTAAACTCTATATTTTTTAATTGAATACCATGAACCGGACCTGTGGCATACCAGGTCCAACCTGGTAATTTAACATTTGATGTAATATTATTTGGACTGCTCCAGGTCTCCCCGTTATCATTGGAAACCAGGTGATAAATATCTCTGCCCTGGATACTTGTTCCATTTATAATCTGAGATTCATGATCCCTTCCGTTATTCCAGGTGGTAAGTAAGTGAATTTTACCTGTTTCCAGATCAACAACAGGAGCTGGATTTCCACATACATTGTCTCCATCGTCCCAAATAATTTTAAGGTCGCTCCATGTCAATCCATTATCTGTAGACTTTTTCATAACAAGATCAATATTGCCTGTATCTGAACAGCTTTTTTTCCTGGCTTCACAAAAAGCCAAAATATCGCCGGTATTTGCTGTTACAACTGCGGGAATCCGGAAGCAGGCATAATCACCTTCCCCATTTTTGAATAAAGTTTTAAATTCTTTGACTTCATTAAAAGATGTCTTTTCTTGCTGAAAGGATCTTGCTTGCCCTGATTGACTTAATATAAGGAGTATAAAAAAAGATATTATCCCATGAGATAATCCTCTAATTAAATTAGAACGTAAACGCTTCACTATTTGAATACCAACCCAGTTCATCTTATTTCCTCTTATTTTTATATTCTTCTTATTCATGCGATTCACCGGTCAAATGTATTGAAATTTTATTTTGATCTATTGCTTTATTTATTTTGAATTGTATAATTAACTCACTTAAAATTGTATTTTTGCACAAATTAAATTATAGAAGATGAGTTCTGAAAAAAAAATAACTTTTGATGTATTAATTGAAATTCCAAAAGGAAGCAGAAACAAATATGAATATGATTTTGTTTTGAACAAGATACGGTTTGATAGAATGCTGTTTTCTTCTATGATGTACCCCGGAGATTACGGTTTTATACCTGAAACATTGGCATTAGATAAGGATCCTTTGGATGTACTGGTACTTGGAAGCGAACCAACTTATCCTATGGTTGTTATGGAGGTTCGTCCAATAGGTGTTTTCCATATGACAGATGAAAAAGGACCCGATGAGAAAATAATCTGTGTTCCTGTTTCAGATCCCATTTGGAATAACAGACTAGATATCTCCGATCTGAACCCACACAGACTGAAGGAAATTGAACATTTTTTTCAGGTGTATAAAGATCTGGAAGATAAAAAAGTAGATGTAGGAGGTTGGGGTAATTCTCAAGAAGCTATAAAAATCTACAAACAATGTGTGAAGAGGTATGATGAAAGTGAACACAAGAAAAAAAGAACTTTTACGATCTGACAACCTCAGTTCTATCTAAAGTGCTAAAAACTAAACCATCATTAATTCTTAATGATGGTTTTTTTTATCTCTCATAATTTATTACTTTTAGCACCTTTAAAAATTAACTTAAAATTTTAGAATTGTAGAGTATGGAAAGTTTAATTTACTTATTACCACTTGCTGGGATAATTGGCCTGATTTTTATGTGGTTTAAATCTGCCTGGGTTACAAAACAAGAGGTTGGAACAAAAAAAATGGCAACAATTGCCAAACATATTAGTGATGGAGCGATAGCTTTTTTAAAGGCAGAGTATAAGGTGCTGTCGGTATTTGTAATTGCTGTGGCCGTACTATTGGTTTTTAAAGGTAATTCAGAAGAAAATTCTACAGGATTCGTAGCTCTATCTTTTGTAGTTGGTGCCTTAATGTCTGCCTTAGCTGGTTATATAGGAATGCGAATTGCAACAAAAGCCAACGTAAGAACTACAAATGCTGCACGAGTATCATTGAATAAAGCGTTAGAAGTGGCTTTTTCGGGAGGTGCCGTGATGGGTATCGGAGTGGTTTCCTTAGGTGTTATCGGACTGAGCAGTCTGTTCTTATTATATAGTAAATTATACAGTGTTGATGATGAAAATGGTTTACTGACCATTGTAAATATTATTTCAGGATTTTCCTTAGGTGCATCTTCGATTGCATTATTTGCACGTGTTGGTGGAGGTATTTATACCAAAGCAGCCGATGTTGGTGCCGATCTTGTAGGTAAGGTAGAAGCCGGTATTCCTGAAGATCACCCTTTAAATCCGGCTACTATTGCAGATAATGTTGGCGATAATGTAGGAGATGTTGCAGGTATGGGAGCTGATTTATTTGAATCATTTGTAGGCTCAATCATTGCAACAATGGTATTGGGAGCTGTATTTTTTAACCTTGAAGCTTTCACTGATTTTAAATTAGGAGCAGTTTTGTTACCATTATCTCTTGCGGCAACGGGTATTATCACTTCCATTATTGGTACTTTCTTTGTAAAAGTTAAAGACGGAGGAAACCCACAGACAGCATTAAATATCGGCGAATATTTATCCTCAGCCATAATGATTGTTGCTTCCTATTTTTTGATCCAACAATTTTTACCGGAAGCATGGGAATTTAATGGAATTGAATATACTTCTATGGGTGTATTTTGGGCTACTATTGTAGGTTTGATCGCCGGGTTAGGAGTTGGAATGATCACAGAATATTATACAGGTACCGGTACGAAACCGGTTACCGGAATAGTAAATCAATCGGTAACAGGTGCAGCTACTAACATTATTGCCGGTTTAGGTTTAGGTATGATGTCAACCGCTATTCCAATTATATTGATTGCAGCGGCTATCATATTATCATTTAATTTTGCGGGTCTATATGGCATTGCAATTGCTGCGGTAGGGATGCTGGCAAATACAGGTATTCAACTGGCAGTTGATGCCTACGGTCCTATTTCAGATAATGCAGGAGGTATTGCTGAAATGGCTGAATTACCGAAGGAAGTTCGTGAAAGAACGGATAAATTAGATGCCGTTGGAAATACAACTGCGGCAATTGGTAAAGGTTTTGCTATTGCTTCAGCGGCATTGACGGCTTTGGCCTTGTTCTCTGCATTTATGCAACAAGCTAACATTACAACAATTGATATTTCTAAATCGACCGTTATGGCAGGATTATTTGTTGGTGGGATGTTACCATTTGTGTTTTCTGCACTTTCTATGGGAGCTGTTGGTAGGGCTGCGATGGAAATGATCAAAGAAGTACGCAGACAATTTAGTGAAATTCCGGAATTGAAAGCTGCATTGGAAATAATGAAAAAATACGATGCTGATCTGGAAAAAGCTACACCGGAAGAGATAGCCATTTTTGAAAAAGCAGATGGTATGGCTGAATATGACAAGTGTGTTGATATTTCAACGAAAGCATCGATAAAAGAAATGGTATTGCCTGGAATCTTAGCTATTGGATCTCCTGTTTTAGTAGGGTTTATTGGAGGCGCAGAGATGTTAGGAGGATTATTAGCGGGTGTTACTGTAACGGGAGTTTTAATGGCGATATTCCAATCGAATGCGGGTGGAGCATGGGATAATGCTAAAAAAATGATAGAGGAAGGAGTAACAATTGACGGAAAGGATTATGGAAAAGGTTCGGAAGTTCACAAGGCCGGAGTGGTAGGTGATACCGTTGGAGATCCTTTTAAGGATACTTCAGGTCCGTCATTGAACATTCTGTTAAAATTAATGTCTGTTGTTGCGTTGGTTATTGCTCCAAGTATTGCATTGAACGCTGATAATTTAGCCGATTATAATAATGAAACAACAATTGAATTAAATGAAAATGTTGTTTCTAAACAGGAAGTAAAAAAAATAGTTAAAGTTAAAATAGACGATAACGGAGAAAAAACCGCGACGATAACTACAACAACTATAGTTGATGGAGAGGAAAAAGTTGTTACAGAAACCTTAAAAGGAGAAGATGTTGAAGAATTAATAAAGGACACAGAATAATTCTCATTATTTTACATATAAAAAAATGCGAGCTATGGCTCGCATTTTTTTTCTATTATTTCGATACAAATTCTTGTAAATTATAGCTTGTTTTCGTAACTTCATATCTTAGTTCGATCTAAATAAATTTGCAGAAACTATAGAAATAGTGAGATTTGAAAGATAAAATATACAGGACTAACGGGTTAATTCAATTGTTTTTTCTTTTAAAGATTACTGTTTATATGGTTTCCCTCCGGGCTTAACAAGGTTTCACCTAGATAATTCAGATTTTCTTGAATTAACCTGTTAGTCCTACAAAAATCTGAATTATCTAGGCAAAACCTTGAAAAGCTGCAAAAATTATTTAGATCGAACTAAGGTATAAAAAGGTGAATTGGATTAATGTAGTTGAGTTATGGAAAAAAACAGTTTTGATAACTTTATATCTCTGGATGTTGGAGATACCATATGGGATCACTTCTATACAGTTGCTCCTCTGGTTGTTATTGGTTCTAAAGAAAATGACACATATGATCTATCGCCCAAACATATGGTTACCCCAATTGGGTTTTCAAATTATTTAGGATTTGTATGTACTCCCCGACACAGAACCTATCATAATATTAAAAAAGAAAAAAAATTTACTGTAAGTTTTGTCAGACCTAGTCAGGTTCTATTAACTTCTTTGGCGGCAATTCCCAGATGTGAAGAAAATCACTATACAAAAGAAATTGTTAAGGAAATACCAACCATCTCAACAACTGAAAATGACAATATTTTTATTGAGGACTCTTACGTTCTATTTGAATGCAGCCTCTATAAAATAATTGATGGGTTCGATGATTACAGTATCATTACAGGAGAAATTGATGCTGCATTCGTACATAAAGATTATAAAATATTCTCAGAAGTTGACCAACAAAAACATATTTACGACAACCCTCTTTTGGCATATATAGCACAGGGAAGATTTGCCAGTATAAAAGAAACATTCAATTTCCCGTATCCTAAAGATTTTCAACGATAAAGTCAAAAAATATTTAAGTTTAGCATGGAAAGATCAGAAGCTAAACATATTATGAATTACTTAAAAGAAAATCAAGAATCAATGATTCTCTTTTTAAAAGAACTTGTAGAATTGGAATCGCCTTCAACAAACGCAGATACACAAGTTAAAATTATTAATTATTTAAAATCAGCTTTTGAAGAACTTCATTATTATGTGTTAAAAATGCCCGGAAAAAAAACCGGAGGATATATATTGGCAAGACCATTTAAGAGATCAAAAAACAATCCTATTCAGTTATTATTAGGGCATTGTGATACCGTTTGGGAAAAGGACACTATTTTAAACATGCCCATAATTCAAGATAAAATTAAAATTACAGGCCCCGGTATTTTTGATATGAAGGCTGGTTTGACTCAAATGGTCTATTCCTTACGAGCGATCAGAGATCTAAAATTGGATTGCCCTTTAACACCGGTAATAATTATTAATTCAGATGAAGAAATTGGCAG
>DAOUPU010000129.1 GCA_030625995.1 Flavobacteriaceae bacterium | reverse complement strand
CAAATAGAGCGACAAAAATTACACCGATATAAGCTTTAAGAGAAGAATAAAATTAATCATATAACAATTAAAAATACTTGAATAAATCAATTGTAAGATGAAGAAAACAATAATATTTTCAATAATAGGTATCGCTTTTATAGCAGTATTAATAATGTTTGCTAAGAAGAATAAGGAAAAGAACGAAATTTTCGAAACTGAAAAAGCCTTTAAAGCAACAATTGTTGATAAAACTGTGGCGACAGGCAAGGTACTTCCCTTAGAGGAAGTAGAGATAAAACCTCAGATTTCAGGAATAATCGATAAAATTTATGTGGAAGAAGGTGCCAAGGTTAAAAAGGGTGATCTAATAGCTAAAGTTAGAGTCGTACCCAATGAACAAGCCTTAACTGGTGCAAAAGGGAGGGTGAGTAAAGCAAAATTGCAGGTGGATAATTCTAAGATCGTTTATGACAGGAATAAAAAATTATATAATAATGGAGTGATCTCAAAGAAGGATATTGAAGCTTTTGAATTAGCGTACAATCAGGCAAAACAAGATTTGAAAAATGCCGAAAATGATTATCAAATAATAAGAAGAGGATTTACCGGATCAGGTGGTTCAGCAAATACCAATATAAGAGCTACAACTTCAGGTATGATTTTAGAGATACCGGTTAAGGAAGGATATCAGGTAATTCAATCTAATAATTTTAATGCAGGTACTACAATTGCTTCTATCGCAGATATGTCTAAAATGATCTTTGAGGGTAAGGTAGATGAAGCAGAGGTAGGTAAATTAAATGAAGGTGTGTTGATTGATGTAACATTAGGAGCAATTGATGATAAGAAATTTCCGGCCAGATTAAATTTTATTGCACCAAAGGGTACTGAAGAAGGCGGGGCCGTACAATTTAAAATTAAGGCGGAGATGACATTAGATGAGAGTTATTTTGTGAGAGCGGGTTATAGTGCCAATGCAGAAATAGTATTGGAACAAAAAGATAGTGTTTTATCTATTAAAGAGGCATTATTACTTTTTGATAAAGAAACAGAAAAGCCATATGTTGAAGTTAAAACAGGAGAACAGGAGTTTGAAAAAAGAGATATAGAGCTTGGATTATCTGATGGTGTTAATGTTGAAATAGTTTCAGGTATCGACGAAGATGACGAAATAAAAATTTGGAATAAAACTTCTAAAGAGGATAAAGAAGATAATAATCGATAAAATTTAATGTTATTTTAAAAGCCTTTTAATATTTATTAAAAGGCTTTTTTTTGTACCTTTAAACAATTCTTAAACCCGAGCTATGCATTGGAGCTTCGTAATGAAGTATAAAAGCACACTAAAATATGACATTTTCTAAGATTAAGCGTGGCATCGCTGTGGTTAATCTTAAAAATGTAGTGAAGCGGTATATTTTGTAAAGGTTTTATACTGAAATAGAATTACTAATACATAATTTGAGTTATATTAAAATCATATATTTTGTTATATTGTTTTATGATTTAAATCAGTGATTTTTTAAGATTAAAGTTGGAAATTTATAGTATAATTAATAATTAAAATCTGAAGAGTATGGAGGTAAAAATGGTTTATCTAAGCGATCTTAAATTTAATTTAAAAGTTTGGAAAAGGGAATTGAGATTTCATCGAGATGAAATGGAAAAATTTGAAAAGCAGTTAGAAAAAATTGCAAGGAGAAATTTGGGATATGAAGCGATGGTTCCTTTAGAAGGATTTCAAAATAAAATAATAAGAGAAAAAGCAGTAATTGGTAAATTGTTACAAAGAATTAGAGGGAAAATGCGCATTGTAAATACAGTGGACTTAAGTGAAGAACTGGATGGCAGATTGCGCAATCAACAAACTTCTCTTAAAGATGACATGAAAACATATGTCAAGCTTCATTATGAATTAAAAGAAGCCTTGATGGACTATTATTTAAGATGGTTATAAATTAAAAGCCCCAAGTGGGGCTTTTTTTATTAATTGGATTAAATAATGTTTTAAACAAATTGAGAAGAAACAATTTCGGCCTTTTTACTCTCAGAATAATCATAAAATCCCTCCCCCGATTTTACACCTAATTTATCTGCTTGAACCATGTTCACTAATAATGGGCAGGGTGCATATTTAGGATTCTTAAAACCATCGTACATAACATTTAATATAGACAGGCATACATCTAAACCTATAAAATCTGCTAACTGTAAAGGGCCCATGGGGTGCGCCATTCCTAACTTCATAACGGTGTCAATTTCAGATACCCCCGCAACGCCTTCATATAAGGAATATATGGATTCGTTAATCATTGGCATTAAAATACGATTGGCAATAAAGCCAGGATAATCGTTAACTTCCACAGGAGTTTTATTTAATTTTTTCGAGAGCTCCATAATAATATTAGTAACTTCATCAGATGTGGAATAACCTCTGATGATCTCAACCAGTTTCATTAAAGGAACGGGATTCATAAAGTGCATTCCAATAACTTTCTCTGGTCGCGAAGTGTTTGCCGCAATTTTTGTAATTGAAATGGAGGAGGTGTTAGTCGCTAAAATTGTATTCGACGAGCAATTTTCATCCAGCTCTTTAAATATATTAAGTTTTAAATCAACATTTTCCGTTGCGGCTTCAATTACCAGGTCAGCAGAATCTACTCCTGCCTTAATGGAAGTAAAAGTGGTGATATTAGCTAAGGTATCATTTTTTATGGCCTCCGTAATTTTTCCCTTGGAGATCATTCTATCCAAGTTCTTAGAAATTGTAGTGACTCCTGTATCGAGTGCTTTTTGTGATATGTCGATCAGATTTACTCTGAATCCGTTCTGGGCAAATACATGGGCAATACCATTTCCCATAGTACCTGACCCTATAACAGCAATATTTTTCATATTTGAAGTTTATTTAGGTGGCATAGTGCCGAAAACACGATCCCAAAATATATTGGAAACACCAAATGCTTTATCTGGATATTTATAATGATGTATACTATGATGCCTCCATAAATATTTAAATCTCTTAGGGGGCTTACTTACATGAGTTGCTCTATGAATAAAGGAATATAAGAGGTAACCCAAGAAAAAGCCCGGAAAAAAAGCCCAAGTATATACTGGATAACCGATAATACTAAATATAAGGTAGAACATACCGAACAGAGCGGAACCCATTAGTAATCCCGGAACAGGAGGCATTAATATTCTATCAGTATCTTTAGGGAACAAATGATGATTACCGTGCATAATAAAATGAAACCTTTGAATTGCTTTATTTTCACTTATCCAATGAAATAAATATCGATGAAGCATATATTCCGCGAATGTCCATAAGAATAAGGCAGTTACAAACAAGATTAAAAAAGTTAAAAATGGAATATTCATATCGTACAAAGCCACATAAACTAATATCAAAACGGTCAATCCATAGACAATTATATTTGATGTTAAACTAGTTTTGGATAAACTCTCTAAAAACGGATTTTTAAAAATTTCCGCTTGGCCTTTATGGTGTTCGGTTGTTACTTTTGTTTTCATTATAATTATTGGTATTAAAAACTATCAATAATTTGTTGAGCTATTCGTAATGCTTCCGTTCCTTGTCGCAATGATACTATAGGCACGGTGCTATTGTTTATGGCATCAGCAAAAGATTCAAGCTCGTCTAAAATGGCATTATTATTTGTAATGTTTGGGTTATCAAAATATATTTGTTTTTTAACTCCTTCAGCATTTTGCAATATCATGGCGAATTCATCTGGATTTTCAGGTACATCTTTCATCTTCACTACCTCACATTTTTTTTCTAGAAAGTCCACAGAAATATAAGCATTTTTTTGAAAAAATCTGGACTTACGCATATTCTTCATTGAAATTCTACTTGCAGTCAGATTAGCTACGCATCCATTTTCAAATTCTAGTCGGGCATTGGCAATATCTGGTGTATCACTAATTACCGTTACACCACTGGCGTGAATATTCTTCACTTTCGAATGTACAACACTTAGAATAATATCGATATCATGAATCATTAAGTCCAACACAACCGGAACGTCAGTTCCTCTGGGATTGAATTCAGAAAGCCTATGCGTTTCAATAAACATTGGGTTCTCAATTTTATCTTTAACAGCCAAAAAAGCTGGATTAAACCGTTCAACATGCCCCACCTGACCTCGGACATTGAGTTGTTTCACTAATTCTCTTAGTTCCTCCGCTTCAGCAACAGTTTTTGTGATTGGTTTTTCGATAAAGATATGTTTGCCCTTCTTGATCGCCATTTTCGCACATTCATAATGATTCAAGGTAGGGGTAACAATATCTACAACATCCACTGCATCTATCAGTTCTGCAATGGAATCAAAAATAGGATAACCAAATTCCTCTGCTACTTTAATGGCATTTTCCTTAACGGGATCATAAAATCCTGCAAGTTCAAATTTTTTAGATTGATTTAATAGTCTTAAATGGATTTTACCAAGGTGTCCGGCACCTAAAACTCCTGCTTTTAGCATCTGATAATATTTTTGACAAAAATACGAAATATGATATTTTTTTTACTTCATTTCGGGAAATAATTACCTATTTTTGAGTTCATCATGATAAGAGATACGAATAAGCATAAAGGGCTTCGAAATCAATTAGTTGCGCAAATAAAAAGAAAGGGAATAAAAGATGAGAATGTTTTAAAAGCAATTTCAAAAATACCCAGACATTTATTTATGGACTCCGGTTTTATTGATTTTGCTTATCAGGACAAACCTTTTCCAATTGGAGCAGATCAAACCATTTCACAGCCCTACACAGTTGCCTTTCAAACGGAATTGTTAGAAATTATTCCGGGAGATAAAGTTTTAGAAATAGGAACCGGATCCGGATATCAGACAGCGATTTTAATTGAATTGAAAGCGGAGGTCTATAGTATAGAGCGACAAAAGGAATTGTATAAAATGGCAAAAAAGTTTTTACCCCAAGTTGGCTATGTGCCAAAGAAATTGGTTTTCGGTGATGGCTATGCTGGCTTACCTGAATCTGCACCATTTGATAAGATATTGGTAACTGCCGGAGCTCCATACGTCCCCAAGGTACTCTTGAGTCAATTAAAAATAGGAGGGAAGTTAGTGATACCTGTTGGAAAGGGAATTCAGGTTATGACTGTAATTGAAAGAAAAGGGCCAAAGAAATTTGAAAGGCATGAATATGGTGATTTTCGATTTGTTCCTCTGTTAAAGGACAGTAATAAATAAGGAGTAGGGAGCAAGAAACAAGAGGAAAGAAAAAAGATAGACGTCTGCAAGTACTAGCAATTAAAAAACCAAATTCTTTGCGCCAAACTTTACGAACTTCTACGTGGACCAAAAATCAAATTTCAAATTCAATGATAGATCTGCGAAATCAATAAAACTTGCCTCGCTGCAAGCGGGTCTGCGTGTTCTGCGAGAAATAGAAAATAGTAACTTAATAAGTCTAAGACCAAATCAAACCGCCTTCAAGCTCAAATCCATATTATAAACGGAATGTGTTAAAGCCCCGGAGGAAATATAATCTACGCCACAATCCGCATAAGTACGAGCAGTTTTTAATGTTATGTTACCGGAGGATTCTGTCCGACAATAATCACCTATTAATGATATAGCTTTTTTGGTGTCTTCAAAATTGAAATTATCAAGAAGAATTCTGTAGATCCCATCGTTTTGCATGACCTCCTCAATTTCCGAAAAGCTTCTTGCTTCAACAATGATTTTTAGATCTAAATTATTATCGACTAAATATTTCTTCGTTTTTTGGATAGCCAAACTCACACCCCCGGCAAAGTCGATGTGGTTGTCCTTTAACATGATCATATCGTATAATGCAAATCTGTGATTCTCTCCTCCTCCAATTTTTACCGCCCATTTTTCAATCGCTCGAATTCCCGGAGTTGTTTTTCTTGTATCCAGTATTTTTGTTTTGCTTCCATCCAGGAGATCTAAAAATTGCTTGGTTTTGCTTGCTATAGCACTCATACGTTGCATAGAATTTAAAACCAACCTTTCTGCCTTCAAGATCGACTGGGAGTTACCCGCAATATAGAACACAATATCACCAATTTTAACAGGCTCGCCATCATTAATCAATATATCAATGCGCAAATTTGGATCAACTTCCTCAAAGATCATTTTTGCAAATGCAACACCTGCGATAATGCCATTTTCTTTTACCAAGAGTTTGGCTTTACCCTGGGCTTCATTTGGAATACAAGCCAGAGAACTATGATCACCATCACCCACATCTTCTCTTAATGCATTTTTTATAATGATCTCCAATTCCTTTTGAAACTGATCTTTACTTATCATATTTTATGGTTTAATTCGATTACAAAAATAACTTTTTTATATTTACGATAATAAAGAAAGAATGGAATGAAGATAAAATTACTTGCTATTGGTAAAACGGATGATAAGAGTTTGCAGACCTTAATTAGGACCTATGAACAAAGACTAAAACATTATGTAAAATTTGAGTTATTTGTTATTCCGGATATCAAGAATTCCAAAAATCTATCTCAAGATCAGCAAAAGGAAAAGGAAGGAGAATTAGTATTAAAAGAGATACAAGCCACAGATCAATTGATCTTACTGGATGAAAAAGGGAAAGAATATCGATCGATAGAATTTTCTTCATTCTTACAGAAAAAAATGAATTCAGGTATCAAACAACTTGTGTTTGTAATAGGCGGACCTTATGGTTTTTCGGAAAAAGTTTATCAGAAAGCTAATGGAAAGGTATCGTTTTCAAGAATGACTTTCTCACATCAAATGATACGTTTATTTGTTGTAGAACAGATCTACAGGGCATTTACAATATTAAAAAATGAGCCTTATCACCATGAATAGATGAAATTCATTTTCCAAATTTCAAAACTCAAATAAATGCTAATAAATCAAGTACTTTAAAGTTCCCCTCTATAGAGGGGTTAGGCCCGCCTGCCGGTAGGTAGGGGTGTGTCTTTCAGTTCCAAAATGCCATAATTCTTTGAATCACCCAAAAAGCTGCCAAAGAGCCAATCGCATAAGGCGGGATCTTCTTGATAAAGATTGGCCAGTCCTTTTTATAGGAAAGTAATTTGATAAAAACTAATACCACCAATACAAAAGCTATTTGACCAATTTCTACGCCAACATTAAAAAATGCTAAAGCCCAAGGGAT
>DAOUPU010000054.1 GCA_030625995.1 Flavobacteriaceae bacterium | reverse complement strand
ACTGACAGCATATCTCTTGTTTATAAAAAGTTAATTAAAAATTGATAATTCAGAGGGCTCAGTACAACCCTAGCTGTGGCAGGTGCACTACCCTCTCTTTTGATCCCAATTACTCATGATAATCATTCCCTCCCGATAGCTTCGGGATGCGAAACAATTGATTATTCCTGCCAACCGGTTTATCTGTCGTAAGAGATGGCAGGCGTCATATTCATGTTCGTTATATACTTTTCAATAGTCGTTAATAAGGTTTAAAGCAATAGTGAATTGCTTTGTTTCGGTATGAGTTCATTTTGTTTTAAGTCATATTTCTACAAGTTTTTGATAAATTAAATTTTTTTCGTGATATTTTTTATTTCACAGCAGTCGAGGCTCTGAAACGACTAAAAATAATAGTTATTAATGAGAAAAGAAATGATTGAAATCAATATAATAATTGATTGTAATCAGTGAAATTTATTATATGACTACTGGATATTCTATAATTTTCATCTATTAGAATGAATTTTATATCAAATATGAATTATACTGTTTGGAAAGTATTCAAATTAATCAAACTACTTCTAAGAGACAGTCAAATTCATTTCTAAAATAGACTTATCAAAAAAAAACTAGATTGTTGTGAACAAATCAGGTGTAATTGACTGGTAGTGAAAAAGTAAAAAATTATTTACTTGATTTAATGCAATAATGAACCTGCCAAAATTGTTTGAAATGCTTAATAATTAATTCCCAGATCATTATTTCTAACCTCTAACAGCTTCTTCTTTAATTTTTTTTGAAATTGAGAAATGGTATCCGCATATTTTGCTTTATAGGCTAAATTGGTATATTGATTTGGATCCTTTTCCATATCGTATAATTCCATCCCGGATTTTGCATCTTCATCATATTGAATATAAGCCCATTTTTCGGTTCTTAATAGAAAGGATTTCCCTCCCTGACTTACGGAAAACGCCATATCCCGTACTTTAAATCTTGGATTATCAAGTGTTTTTACCAAACTTTTTCCTTGTAGATGTTTTGAAGTTTTCAACCCGGAAAGCCCTGTTATTGTTGGATACAAATCAATTAGTTCAACGAAGGAATTACAAACTGCTGCTTTTTTACCCGGAACTTTTATGATCAAAGGAATTCTGACAGATTCCTCATGCAGGCTGACCTTCATCCAAAATTCATGCTCTCCTAAATGGAATCCATGATCTGAAGTGAATATTACAATCGTATTGTCCTCTAACCCTTCTTCTTTCAGTGTGTTCAGTACCTTACCAACTTGTACATCCATATAGGACACAGATGCGTAATAAGCAGCTACGGCCTTTTTTTCCTGTTCCGATGACATTTGCCCATTCACGCTCGTCACATAATTAATTCCTCTTTTTGGAATATCATCCCAATCCCCTTCTACTTTTTCCGGCATTTTTATGTTGTTAAAAGGGTAGGGGAGAAAATATTTTTTTGGGGCTACAAAAGGAACATGTGGACGTACAAAACCAATGGCTATAAAAAATGGTTCATTTTTATGCTTTCTTATTAATTCAGATGCTTTTTCAGCTGTTTTCCCATCAGAATGAGCCAAATCATTCCCGTCAGCTTTCACTATGGTCATGACATTTCCGCCTTTTCTTTCAATTTTCCCATCTGGATTTCCTTGAACTAATTCAGCATCTCCCTCAGCTTTCCATTCCGGTCCCTGACTGTTAAATCGTTCGGTCCAGGATGCCTCATCATCTGTTCCATTTGAGCCCGTTTCAATGTCAATAGGAACTCCCATATGAAAAATCTTACTTACACGGGCCGTATAATAGCCATTATCTTTAAATAATTGAGACCATGTTTTTCTATTCGGACCAATATTTTCTCTTCCGCTGACATAACCAAATGTTGTTGTAGCATTAGGATAATAACCAAACATAAAAGATGCTCTTGAAGGTCCGCATACAGGATATTGACAATAAGCACTCGTATACCTCACTCCCTCTGAAGCTAGTTTATCAATATTTGGAGTTTTACATATCTTGTTTTCATAGGATGACACCGCAGTGGCGGTCAGATCATCAGCAATGATAAATAAAATATTAGGTTTTTTTTGCTGTGAAAATACCATGATAGGAATTAGAAAAAAAATATAAAGAACCAGATGCTTCATGAGATAATTTTTTTTAATTGTGTTGGTTAATTAGAAAAATGTGCGAACCTGATAGAATGTTTACCCAGGGGCTAAACCTCCTTTACCCCATTTATAATTATTGTCAAAATTCACTTAAAATAAAGGCTATCTATTTTTTAACATGTTCTCTTCAATAACCTTGTCAAAATTGTTTAGTATACTCTCGGGCAATTTAGCCTTATCTTTCCATTCCATAGATCCATAAACTCCGGCTTTCAAATAGTCAAAAGGCTTAAAGCCAATTCTCTGAATATTCTTTTCATTTTCAAAGGTAAAATCATACGATCTTGCATCCCTGAAATAGGGATCTGCTATATAACTATGAAGATCATGTCCTGATCTTTTCCATTTAGAAAACGACTTGCCGTTAAAATCATAATTGTCACCTCCTATATTCCAATACAGGTTTTGATCCATTACGATATCGATCTTGTTCCAGGCTCCTTTTAATACAACTCCCTGGTTAAAAATTACAATGTTATTTTCGAAATTGAACGAACGGTGATTCTCAACTCTGGTACATTGTACCTGATATAATTTTGCAAAAGCAAAAATGTTGTTTTTTATACTGTTATTTTCTCCATAATGCTGATGAAAACCACCTGTTTTTGTACTATAAACAAGATTGTTTTCCATGGTGATATTTGATGTTCCCTCGTCCGGGTACAGTCCCCAGCCTCCATAGGAATAGGCGTGTACATGATGTATTACGTTATTATTGATTACAGTTCCGGTAGATTCACCGAGCGTATAAACTGCTGCCATATCACTTAATAAAGCCCATCCAATATGATGTATATTATTATAAATTATCTTATTTCTTTTTGCAAGACTCGGCGCATAACCCCAGATCCATCCCACAGAAATACCGGTATAATAGAAATCACCAATATCATTATGCGTTATTTCGTTGTCAGAACTATGTCCAACCCAAACCCCAACAGCTGAAGGGAATTCTCTGCCTCCCGATTGGATAATATTGTTGTCTATTTGAATATTATTAGTATGTTCAACACCTTCTAATGCATGAATATCGCCTAAATAAATACCTCCGCCACCGAGATCGTTAAGATTACAATGTTCAACTTTAGAATCGGAACATCCTTTTCCAAACCAAAGGGCATGCTGACCGGTTTTCGAAATTTCACAATTTGAAATAGTTATATTACGCGCACCTTTAAGCATAACTGCCGCATTTATTAATACTGCCGCCTGATTTGGTTCAGACCCTGTTCGTGGTATTTTATAATGGCAATATTTAAATTTAATTCCTTCAAAACGAATATGTTCTACAAATTTATTATTAGTTGCATCACCTTCTATACTTATTAAATTTTCAAGAGCAGGAGCAATTATAATAGAATTTTCGGGTGTTTCATCTGGAAAAGGCTTATAGAATAAGGTCCCGACATGGTTAAGATACCATTCTCCCGGAGCGTCCAATGCTGCAGCATAATTTTCAAATACAATACGACCACCTTCTTTTATTGGATTCCATGGTTTCATACCCTGCCCGGATGTGTATATTCGTGAACTGTCCTTTTCAACTTTATCAATAAAACGGAGGGTGAAGTCCCATTTGTGATAGGCTCTAAAACGTATCAAATCAACTTCGTCTTCGGTTATTTTATTTATAGATTTAAAAGTTTGATCATCGAAAGAAAAAATCTGTTGTGCTTTTTCAGGTGCGCGTCCGGTGCCTTTTTCCCAAATGTTCTGTTTGACTTGCTTTATTTTTAAAAACCCTTTATTTGGAGTACGTGCCATTGTTGCTCTTTTGCCATTGACATACAATTGGTCAAATCGCCATCTATAATAGGCACTTTCCGGTATTTTGACCTCCCAGATGCCATTTTTATTAATTTTAAACCCTGCAATTCTTTTTCCGCCTGAAAATATCGGATCAGTCCCTGTCTTAGCTCTATAAATAATTGGATATTTTTCAGATCCGCTATCTTCCGGTGTTAGAATTAAGGGCTCATTCATTTCATAATTTCCTTTATCAATATTCACAATATATGAGGACGAGACTTTATGATTCCTCTTGTGGTTACGGATAAAATTTCGTGCTCCAATTAATGATGCCAAGGGTTGTTCTTTCGTTCCAGGGTTTGAGTCATGGCCATCCGATGCGATATGCAATTCAATTTGTCCGTGAATATTATTCAGGATGAAAAGGAAAGTTACCAATAGATAAATGCTTTTTGTCATTTTGACTTTTGTTAAAAAATTGTAATCATGATTCATGATAATTGTTCATATCATTTCCAATCGGGGTGATCTTTCAAACCTATTTGCAAGTTATTTTTAAGTTCTAATTCCTCTTGTAACAAAGAATCGTTTAGCAAAGGTGATTTTTCCAATATATCGTTATTTAAATTGTAAAAATTACCATCCTGATATAATTTATAATCTATTGTCCTAATAAATTGATTTCTATATTGAGTTACACGTTTGTTCCATTTTGGATCATAGTGAACAAATGCAGTTCTTCTTGTTTCGTATTTTTCACCATTCAACAAGGCATAAAAACTTTTCCCATCAGATACTACATCCTTTTCAGCTATTTCTGCAAATGTGGCAAAGAAATCACTAAACTCAATTAGACCTTTATGTATAAATCCATTTTTAATTTTTTTCGGCCACGAGATTATTAAAGGAACATGAGTGCCTGCATCGATTGTATTTCCTTTCCCGCCCCTTATAACACCTTCTTTAGTGTGTGAATAAATGCTGGGATGTGTTCCATTATCGCCAGTGAATATTATAATTGTATTATCAACTATATCCAATTCTTCAAGTTTATGAATTATTCTACCAACAATTTTATCCGTGTAGGCTACCATATCCTTATAGTAACTCGTATCTTTTTTTTTGCGAAGGGTGATATCTACCCATTCTTTGGAATCGGGAGTAGGTACAAAAGGATCGTGTACCAGGACCATTGGATAATAAATAAAAAAGGGAACCTCTTTTTTTCTATCGATAAAATCCAGAATATAATTGGAAAAAATATCAGGTCCATAATCCTCATCATTCCTTTCCAAGAGTTTTCCATTTTCTTCAATCAAGGGGTCAGCATATCTACCACCTTGTTTTCCTGTCTTTGTTAATTGCCACAAGCAATATTCATCAAATCCCAATTTATTAGGTTTGGTATTGTCGTTCCAATCATATATATCATCTTTATAAGCCAGACCATTAAGTTGCCATTTCCCGGCAATACATGTAGCATAACCTGACTCTTTCAGTAGGTTCCCAAAAGTGAATTGATTTGTATTCAAATGTCCAAAATAATCATAGTTTCTATAATTATATAAACCGGTCATTATTTTAACTCTGGAGGGTGTACACAATGGTTGTGATACGCAGTTGTCGAATTTAATACCATTAGAAGCCAATTCATCAAGGACTGGAGTACTGTAAGAGGAGCTTCCATAGCTACTGAGACATTCATAACCCATGTCATCAGCCATTATAAGGATAATATTAGGGTTTTCTTTGGGTATTTCAGATTTACAGGATATAATTAAAAAGAAGGATAATGCATAAACCGCCCAATTCATTAGTAATTTATTTATGTTCTGTTCTTATTGATCCAATAGTGGCTTACACAAACTTAAGGAGAATTATTTGTTTTATTGCTTATAATAATTTGTAAATTAGAATTATAAAACAATTTAATTTATAGTTAACGATGAAATTTAATACAATTCTAAAAACAATGTGTATAAATCAGAAAATATTATTGCCGATACTTTATTTTTTCTTCAGTGTTCTTTATGCACAAGAACCAGTTGAGGTTATTTACCATAAAACAGAAAAGGATAAAGGGACTGAGCCAATAGCTACATTTATTTTTTTTAATGACATAGCATATTTGTCGAAAATGAATGATGAGACCCTTTCTTTTATAGATTATAAAATGGAAGCCATTGTGGATATATTAAAATACAAAGACAATTATTATAAGACAATGGAAAGTTTCGATTCGTTGTCAGAACCTGTTATGCAGGATGAAACAGAAGAAATATTTGGTTATGAATGTAAAAAGGTTGTATATAAATCATTTTCAAATACTATAGAGGTTTGGCATACAGATAAAGCTCCAGTTAAAGGATCTCCGTATAAAAATTATTTACCAAAAAACAGTTTAGTTTTAAAAATTAAAATTAACGGGACCTTGAGATTGATAGTAACCGATATTCGTGAATTGTCACAAAATACAGATTTATTTTACCCGTCCGATCGGGCGGAGGAAATTACAAAACCTAAACTCCGGGAGCTTCAAATTAAATCCAAGTATGTTACCATTTCGGTGTTTGATAAAGAGCAAATCAATTTTGATACAGATGTCATTACAGGTAATTTCAATGAGGTTAATAAAACGTTTAGGTGTTCAAATGGTACGGTAATATTGAAAAAAATAGTGTTACCCAAAATCAACAAGGAAGGAGCTAGTATTTTTGCCACCTTAACAAACTGGTCAAATGGGGATGCCTACGACAGAACCTGCAGCTTGTTCGCTATTTCAAATGAAAAAGAAAAATCTGTATTGGATGCTTTTGAACACGGAATAAAAGAATTACCTGTTTTTAAAGATAATCAGGGGCAAGAATTCCAGGGAGTTGTTAGCACTTCCAATTATAAAGTTCCAATAGAACTGATGCGATTTTTCACATCTTTTGGAGTTTCTCATTTTAATAAAAAGAGGGAAATTAATAATTATAAATGGAGGGATTCGGTGGTATACAAACAGGAGATCACCAATGTAATACCTAATACAGAGGATGAAATTTGGATTGGCGTTTTTATTGGAAATTATGATAAAGGAGGGCATAAAGTAAGTTTGGATCTTAATTTTTATCCGTCATGGACTAAAACAACTTCAAAAAATAAATACATTAATCCATTGTTTAGTACCGTCAATATATTGGAAATGTCCGGTCAAAACTATGGTAAGATGTTTAAGACAGATACTTTGGAAACTAAATTTAAATTAGCCGAAAATATTGAAAATTTACAATTGTTATACACTTCCACTGGTCACGGAGGTTGGGGAGGAGGTGATGAGTTTAACCCAAGATTAAATCAAATATTTATTGACGGAAAGTTAGTATTTAGTGAAGTGCCATGGAGAACAGATTGTGCAACTTACCGACTTTCTAATCCGGCCTCCGGAAATTTTTCAAACGGATTATCATCGAGTGATCTGAGTCGATCAAATTGGTGTCCCGCTACAATTACTCCTCCAAAAATAATTCTATTGGACTACTTAAAACCGGGTAATCATACGATTCAAGTGGTTATTGATCAGGGAGATGATAAAGGCTCAAGTTTTAATCATTGGGGAGTAACCGGTGTTTTGACCGGTCAAATAAGTTTATTGGATAATTGAGAAATGTTCTTATTTGGATAAAATCCAAAAAAAAAAGGGTGCGCGAACACCCCCTTTTACTAAATAAACCATTACACTTAGGATTGAACTACTCTTACGGGTAATAAATAAATTTCTCCTGGTTTAGACGGTCTGTGTGAAACTTTTTTGTAGTTAATTTTATTTTTGATATGCTTTTCAGCTTTAGGATTTTCCGATAAAATGGAAATTATAATGACTTCACCTGATGAGTTAACGGTAAATAGTACTTCAGCAGTACATTCACCTTTTTCTAATTCAAAGGGACATTCAGGTCCTATTAAATTTACTAGTTCGGCTCTTAATTGTGCACTTGGTTTTACAGGATCTTCAGTTGCGGCAGATACTTGAACAGCAAATACTAATGCTAGTGCGGCGATAAATAATTTTAGGCTTTTCATAAAAATATAATTTAGATTAGACAAATAGATTAGACTTATATATATAAAGGACGTAACTTTCTATGTAATTGTTACATTATATAAAGTTAAATCTTTCTTAATTAAGAAAGAATTAACTATAATTATGTTTTTGTTATGAAGTATTTAAGAAATGGTTAGTAATATTAACATATTAATAATAAAAACTTCTTTTTATTCACGAATAACTTTGTAGGAAAAGGACATGTTTAAATAAAAAAAGGTGCCTAAACATAATTTAAGCACCTTTAAAGTAAAGTGGAATTTACTTATGAATTTTTAATTTTCAAGGGTAATAAGAACATTTCTCCTGGCTTATTAGTATTGAAATCAACTTTTTTATAGTTTAATTTATTCTTAATGAGTAATTCCGTGGATTTGTCAGGTGCATTAGTTGCTATAATAATTAATTCACCATTTCTATTCACAGTAAATAAAACTTCTATGCTAATTTCACTTTGATCTAGATTAAAGGTTAAATTATCTCCCAATAAGCTTACAATTTCAGATCTGAGTGATTCATTTGGTTTAACGGGTTCTGCTGCGGAAATATTTAAGGTAAATAAAGCTACTGCTGCTACAATGATTAATTTTTTCATGATATATAATTTAGATTAGACATTTATATAAGAGACGAAAAAATTGTAATAGTTGTTACATAAAATGTATCATTTTTTTAAATTTTATGAATTTTTTAACGAAAAAGCCCTGTTATGAGGGGTATAATAAGAAATAATTAACAAATTTATTAATCTGACTGGTTCAACAGATCTAATATAATGTTACATCCTTCTTCAATCTCTTCCATTGAAATGTTTAGCGGAGGAGTAATTCTTATTGCTCTTGGTTCAAAGAGAAGCCAGAAAAGTAGTAATCCTTTTTTAATTGCATTCAATATTAATTGATCAACAGATTCCTTGTTTTGTAAAACTATTGCTAGCATAAGACCTTTTCCACGTATTTCGAGGATATGTTTATGTACTAATAATTTTCTAATTAGTTTTTCCTTTTCTAAAATATCCTTTATCAAAGTACCTTTAAATAGTTCTTTAACAGTTGCCAAAGCAGCCACTGCTATTACAGGATGACCACCAAAAGTAGTGATATGCCCTAACTTTGGATTTTGTTTGAGGGTGTTCATATATTCAAAGGAAGAAATAAAGGCACCAATTGGCATTCCACCACCTAAGCCCTTCCCTGCAACAACAATATCAGGAATCACATTATAATTTTCAAATCCAAAGAATTTCCCTGTTCTGCCTATACCACTTTGTATTTCATCCAAAATTAATAAGGCTCCCACTTCCTTACAACGAAGCTTTACTTTTTGAAGATAATTATCTTTGGGCTCTATAAATCCCGCACCCCCTTGAATTGTTTCAAGAATTACGGCCGCCGTTTTTGTGGTTATCTTATTGAGCTCAAGATGGTTGTTAAATTGTATAAATTTTATACCAGGAATCAACGGTCTAAAGGCACTGTTTTGTTCTTCAACACCACAGACACTCATTGCGCCCTGGGTGTTACCGTGATAGGCCTTTCTTGCGGAAATTATTTCATATCTTCCTGTTACTCTTTTGGCTAATTTTAAAGCACCTTCCGTAGCCTCTGTACCTGAATTTGTTAAATATATGCATTGCAGATTTTGAGGTAATTTACTTGCGATTAATTTGGTTAATTCTACCTGAGGTTTTTGGATAAATTCGCCGTAGACCATCACATGTAAATAAACATCTACCTGTTTTTTAATGGCTTTAATTATTTCAGGATGTTGATGGCCCAGAGTATTGGCTGAAACTCCCGCGATAAAATCTAAATATTTCTTACCATCAACATCATAGATATAGGACCCCTTTGCTCTATCAATTTCAATACCCAATGGAGTTGGGCTGGTTTGCGTCTGATATTTAAGGAAATCACGTTTCATCTATTTAAAAATGTCATTTTTGTTAAGAGGTCTCTCATCTTCTCTCCATTTAAAACCTCTCAATTTTCTCACATTTTCTGGCAATTTAGAAGGAGGGTATGTTTCTCCTTCCGGTTGAGTAATAAATTTGGAATGCTGAATCTTTCCCTCATTTAAAATAAACTGTATCTCACTACAAGTTGATTTTTCGATTCCTATAAGAGCATTGCTTTCATTTCTTACAAAATGAATTACCTCTGAATTTCCTATGATATCGATAAACTTTAAATCATTTTCAATAAACTTCCCTTTTAAGTTTCTTCCTTTGATCTGATTAAAACCAATGGAGTCTCTATTAATAATAAAGGTATTATGCATAACTTTCAAACTATCTAATTTGTCTGTTATTACATCCGTTAGAAGCTTAATGGTATCACCGGTTATTTGACTTTCATTTGACCATAATACCGGATTTTTGAACATTTGCATGAGGCCTATCTCTTCGTCAGAATGTATGGAATCGCATTTTCCACTCAGATCACTTTTAAAGAACTTTACTTTATGGTATACTCTAAGGATTCTTTTATCCGGTTTCCCGGTTGTTAGGATCGTATCTCCATGTATGAATAATGAATCCTTGTTAGTGTTAGTTATTGCCAGAGCGTGTTTAACCACAAAGGCAGAATCAATTTTTTCAAAATATTCGGCATAGTTCCCTTTTAAAATAACATGATTAATAGTATCCGTAATTATAATGTTATTCGTTGCCGATGCAAAACCTATATTCCGGTCATAATACAGACTGTCCGCTTTTATTTCTCTATCGTTATACTCAATTCGAGCATTTTTCGTAAAGTGAGAAATGTTTTGTTTGGTATCATAGAATCCTTTTTCACAATAGATAAAATTTTCTTTACTCGTAATGGTCGATGCACCGTAAAGAAAAGCTTCACCACTATTTGTATAATAGTCTAAGTGATTTGATTTTAACACATAGTCAGGGTTAACTAAAACCACATCTGAAATGGCTTGAAATTTTTTATTATCCAAAAAATAGTTGCCCTTATTACTGGTTAGGGTATTAATGCTATCTCTGATCGTGGCACCATCCTTATAAGAAAGAAGCTGATTCCCTCTGTCAAAATAAAGAGTGTCTGTGGTTAATGTCATTTTAGGGTCACGAATTTTCACATTTCCCCAGGACAATGCTTTTTTTGTATTTCCATTATATTCCGTGTATCTACTGGTTTGAATAATTGTATCTCCCTGATTTAAAATAACATTACCATAGGCTTTGATATAATTATCACTTTTATAATGGACGGCTTTTGTGCACTTAAGTGAAAATCCTTCATGGGTAATGTGAATATTTCCCAGCAATATAGTTGCTCCGGGAAGTTCGACTTCATTAATACTGGAGTTATCTGAATGAACAATGTTTATTCTACTTTCTTGGGCGAAAGCAAAGGATGTAATGAGAGCACATAAAAGAATAAGGAATCTTGTTTTCAAAAATATAAATTTGTTCAAATTTAAGGAAATAGATTGATAAAGTAAAAGCTAAGGAATTTGTGAAATACCTTAGCTCCTTATAGATTCTTTATGAAGGTAATTATACCATAATTGTTTGCTTCCGATCCGGTCCTACAGAAACTATTTTTACAGGTACTCCTACAAAATTTTCTATAAAAATCACATAATCTTTTAAATTTTTAGGTAACTGATCTGCATTTGTCATGCTTGTTAAGTCTTCTTGCCAACCACTAATTTCGGTATAATTTACAGATGTATTTTCTTCTTCAATATTATAAGGAAAATATGTGATCTCTTCACCTTTATAATTATATGAAGTGCAAATTTTTAGTTTTTCAAATCCCGACAATACATCACCCTTCATCATATTAAGTTGTGTTACACCATTTATCTGAACTGCATATTTGAGGGCAACTAGATCTAACCAACCACAACGTCTTGGTCTTCCTGTAGTTGCTCCAAATTCATGACCAACCCTTGCCATGGTCTTACCATCTTCGTCAAACAATTCAGTTGGAAAAGGACCTGATCCGACGCGTGTGATATAAGCTTTGAAAATCCCGAAAACTTCACCTATCTTATTTGGTGCTACACCCAAACCTGTACAGGCTCCGGCGGCAGTAGTATTGGAGGAGGTTACAAATGGATAAGTACCAAAATCAATATCCAGTAGGGAGCCTTGGGCCCCTTCTGCAAGAATGGTTTTCCCATTGGCTATAGCGTTGTTAATATATTCTTCACTGTCTATAAAAGTAAGTGTCCTTAAAATTTCAATTGCATTAAAAAATTCACTTTCCAGATCCTCCAAATTGTAATCTAGATTAACATCGTAAAAGTCTAATATTTTAAGATGTTTCTTAGTCAGGTTTTTGTATTTGGTTTGCCAATTTTTAAATTCTAAATCTCCAATTCTAAAACCGTTCCTTCCGGTTTTATCCATGTAGGTAGGCCCAATTCCTTTTAAAGTTGAGCCAATTTTCCCCTTTCCTTTCATTTTTTCCGACGCGGCATCCAATAATCGATGAGTTGGCAATATAACATGTGCCTTTCTCGAAATTAAAAGCTTTGTTTTAAAATCAATATTATACTTCGAAAGATTGTCTAATTCATTTTTAAAAATAACCGGATCTATTACAACTCCATTGCCAACAATGTTTAGAGCGGTTTTATGAAATATTCCAGAAGGAAATGTGTGCAATACATGTTTGTTCCCATCAAAAATTAAGGTATGACCTGCATTCGGCCCTCCTTGAAAACGCGCTATAATGTCGTAGTTTTTAGTAAGTACATCAACAATTTTACCTTTACCTTCGTCACCCCATTGTAAGCCTAATAGTAAGTCGATCATTTA
>DAOUPU010000063.1 GCA_030625995.1 Flavobacteriaceae bacterium | reverse complement strand
AATCGTTTGTAAAGTTAGCTTCGATAGTAACCTCATTTTCGTCAACGCCTAATTTATCAACGATAATGGCTTTTACTCTTGATGCAATGTCTGACATAATTTTTAATTTTTAAATTTAAATAACGCTGCAAAAATAATATATTTTAGAACTAAATCTATTAAATCCGATAAAAAATAAATTTTTACGATTTAAAAATAAACAAAAAATAAATTTTTCTTATTATATTGTTAATAATTATTCTTTTTTTTGTGTTATAACTTATCAATATCGTAAAATGATTCGATTAATTATTTTGGCATCAGGCTCGGGTACAAATGCGGAAAATATTATTAGGTATTTTAATAGTAGAGAAGATTTTAAAATTACATATGTCTTGACCAATAATGCAAGTGCAGGAGTAATTGACAGGGCTGATTCGCTTGGTGTCAGATCTAGAGTTTTTACTCGAAAAGAAATTTACGAAACCAATGATATTGTTGAATTTTTAAAAGCGGAATCGGATTTCATAATTCTTGCTGGTTTTTTATGGAAAATACCTGAAAATATACTCCTTGCTTTTCCAAACCGAATTATTAATATTCATCCGGCATTGTTACCTAAGTTTGGTGGAAAAGGTATGTATGGAATGCATATCCACCGTGCAGTTGTTGAACATGGAGAAAGCGAAACTGGGATCACAATTCATTATGTAAACGAAAATTATGATGAAGGATCAATTATTTTTCAAAAAGCAGTAACACTTACCAATATGGACACTCCGGAAACTGTGGCGGAAAAAATTCACATTTTGGAACAAGAGAATTTTCCGAAAGTAATTGAAGAAGTATTATTGAAAGAATTTTAAGTATGGTAAATATTTATACCGATGGCGCATGCAGAGGGAATCCTGGAAAAGGAGGTTATGGTATAGTCATGGAATGGGTTGGGAAACCATATCGTAAAGAGTTTTCTCAGGGTTATCTTAAAACAACGAATAACCGGATGGAACTGCTAGCCGTGATTGTTGGCCTTGAACAATTAAAAAAAGAAGGATTAGAAGTTATTGTTTTTTCCGATTCGAAATATGTTGTGGATTCCGTAGAGAAAGGCTGGGTCTTTAATTGGATAAAGAAGGGTTTCAAGAACAAAAAAAATCCTGATCTCTGGAAACGATTTATAAAAGTTTATAAAAAGCAGCAAGTGAGATTTCAATGGATAAAAGGTCACAATGACCACCCTCAAAATGAACGATGTGATGCCCTGGCCGTAGCAGCTTCCTATGAACAGGAATTGCTCATTGATGAAGGCTATGAAAGCTCAAATACAGCAGATGGAAAATTAGATATTTGATTTAAAAGTAAATTTGTCCCAGATCTTACCATTAGTATCGATCATTTCAAAAGTAACTTTTTTCTTTTTTATTTTAACAGAAACGACAAAGAACATGGGTTTATCAAAAAAGGTTTCCTCACCTGAGGTAGGGTGGAACTTGAACTCTTCAGAATCCATATCTTTTATCCTGCCATAGTAAGAATCCCCCGAAATAGCATCACCTTCACGTTTTAAGTCATATATAGTAGCACCGGCACCGGCAGATACTATATAATTAACACCCTCTCTTTCTGTTCTATAATAAATATGATCATGCCCTGAGAATACGGCATCGACCTTATATTTGGTAAATAATTTAGTTACGATATTGGTTTTTCCTTCTACATCATTATAGCTCTTATGACCAACGGTGTAGTAAGGTCTATGTTTAAAAATAAAAATATGCATCCCCTGAGCTTCTTTTAATTCTTTCTCCAACCACTCCAATCTTTCCTCACTATTTGAAACTTTTATCCAATCCAATGCAATGAATTTTGCATTTCCATAGGTAAAACTATAAAGAGGATCTTTTAAGCCAAAAAAATCGCCAAAATTCTCCACTCCGGAATCGTAATTTTCCTGTCCTGTATTAGTTTTTGGTCCTCCAATTTCATGATTTCCCAGCGTTGGCCATGTTGGATATTTTCTAAAGAACCACCCCGCATCCTTATCCAGGTCTTGGTATAATTGTTCGCCTATATCTCCACCTCCTCTATTAACTAAATCGGCAGTGGTCAGGCAGAATTGAGGTTTCAATTTGTCAGCTATTTTCAACACATCCGGTAGATGTTCACTTCCTTTTGAATCACCAAAAACAACAAAATGTATTGGTTTTTTTAATTTTATCTTTCCGTTAGATTTTATTTTCTCATTTTGTTTTCTGAGTTCTTCCATCCCCGGTTTTGGACTGTAGGGAGCTTTATTGGTGATAGAGCTAATTCCCGTATCAGCATTAGCTTTCACGTCATTTGCAGAAGAATTTTGTTGAGCACTGGAAGTTAGGATAGTGACTAGAAAAAATAGGGTAATAATTAGTTTTGCTTTCATTTGTATAAGGATAAAAATATTTTTTGCGAAGATAAATAATGAATTCTGAAAAAGATAGATTTTTTTCTGTTAAAAAGTGTAAAATAGAATATAAATTAGACTAACATATTCTTTGCACGGATCACTGCTTCAACAAAAACATCAATTTCATTTTTTGTGTTATAAAATGAGAAAGAAGCCCTGACTGTTCCGGGAATATTATAAAAGTCCATAATCGGTTGTGTACAATGATGACCTGTTCTAACGGCGATACCTAATTTATCTATTATAGAACCTATATCGTAAGGATGAATTCCATCAATATTGAAGGATATTACAGCAACTTTGTTTTTCGAGGTTCCATAAATCTTTAACCCTTCTATCTTCAAAAGTTTTTCTGTAGCGTAACTCAAGAGCTCATTTTCATAAGAAGCAATATTTTCGAAGCCAATTTTATTCATATAATCAAGTGCAGCTCCAAAAGCTATTCCTCCTGAAATGTTCGGTGTTCCGGCTTCAAATTTATGAGGAAGTTCTGCATAGGATGTTTTTTCGAAGGTGACTTCACTAATCATTTCTCCGCCTCCTTGATAAGGAGGTAATTTATTTAGCCATTCTTCTTTGCCGTATAACATACCAACCCCCGTAGGTCCACAAACTTTATGCGCAGAACATACATAGAAATCACAATCTAATTTTTGCATATCCGGTTTAATATGTGGTACAGCCTGGGCTCCGTCTATCAAAACAGCTGCCCCAAATTCATGAGCCTTCGCTATTATTTTTTCTATAGGATTTATAGTGCCTAAAGTATTCGAAACATGCCCTACGAACACAATTTTTGTTTTTGTGGACAATAATTTTTCATATTCTTCAAGTATTAATTCCCCTTTAAGGGAAATAGGGATCACTTTTAAAATAGCGCCGGTTCTTTCACATAACATTTGCCAGGGAACTATATTGCTGTGATGTTCCAGAGCAGAAACGATAAGTTCATCTTCCCTTTTTAACAGGGAATCAAATCCGGCAGCAACTAAATTAATTCCAAAAGTAGTCCCCGAGGTTAAAATTATTTCGTGCGATTTGGAAGCATTAAAATGTTTTTGAATTATTATTCTTGCGTTTTCGTATGCATAGGTTGCTTCCTGACTTAGAGTGTGAACTCCGCGATGAATATTGGCATTATAATTACTGTAGTAATCAACTATGGTATCAATAACAGGCAAGGGTGTTTGAGAAGTTGCTGCATTGTCAAAATAGATTATAGGCTTGCCATTTATTTCTCTCTTTAATATCGGAAAATCCTCTCGGATTTTATTTACATTAATCATGTTTGTTCTTTAGAATGATTCTAAATACAAAAGTACAATATAAATTGAAAGTATAATTGAAATAAAGAAATTTAAAAACTTAGAATATCCGTCATTATTCCAAAACGAATTACACTAATTTGATGTTGAAAATATATATTGTAATAATCCAGACCATGATAAAAATTAACAAACAACCCAATATCTTCAAGAAAATTAGGATGATAATAAAAGGTTAGGCTACCATTAAAACGGTTGTAATCAAAGACATTCCAGTTGTTCATATCACCAAACATCCAGATTGTATCTAATTTTAGTGATATACTGGCTTTTTTTTCATTATCAGATTTACCTATCGGAATCTTAAAAGCAGTAAATGAATTGTGCCATCTGACAGGACTATATAATCCGTGTAAATCTTCCGCCATCCAACTTTTTGGATGAATTTCAAATGAGCTTTGATAAAACTTAACATTATTATATTTTTCACTGATGGAAGTATAGATAAAACCCAATTCGAAAAAATTAGTAGAAAAATTTCCGGAGATTACATTGATATCCCCATTTTCATTGTAGAAATCTCCATCTTGTCCGTTGGAATGATGCGCAATTCTGGCAAAAAGAACATTTTTATTTGATTTATCTTTTAACGAATAATAAACGGTAAGTTGTGGGATATAACTTGGCGTTCGAACAGGAAAAGATTCCTCATTATACATTCTGATAATTATCTGAGCTGTAAGGACCCCCATGAGTCTTGAATCTTTTCTTTCTCTGATAACAAAACTTGGACTAATATTGGCCTCAAATATCAAAGGCTCCAGATTTCCAATATCAAAAAAGGTTACATAACTATCTGTTTGATTGACCAGAGCTATTTGTTTAAGGTTGATGTTTGAAACTGAATTTTTTGTACCCTGCGAATAAACACTAGAAGATAAGAAACACGCAAAAACAATATTGTAAATAAATTTACTTTTTTTCATGCTTTCATAATTTTTTAATTATGATTTACATATAAATCACTTTCACTTTTATTTCCATATCAGAATTTAATTCAAAACTTGCTTTAGAGAATTTAGGCCTGTTGGAAAACCCTATGGATGTATAATTAGAAAAGCCAATTCCTTCTTTGGGCAAGATGAATTTTTTATCTATTTGCCCATTTTCATTTTCGTCATGAAGAATATTTATAGCATACTTTCCTTTAGGTAAATCAGTGAAAGTTATAGATGATGTATTATTATTTATTCTTGCAATATCTTTTTTGTAATATTTCTTGTATTTTTCATCCGGGATAGATCCGTCCTCATTATATAAGGCAAATTGAACGAACCCTTTTGAATTGCGCAAGTCGTTTACTTTTATTGTTAATGAATAGGTTTCTTCATTGTTTAATATATTAAAAGACAGAAAAAGAACTGCGATTACCAGTAGGTATTTTTTCTTCATTAGGATAATTTTTTTAATTTGTTTTTTTATAACTCCAGACTGCTAATCCATTCATAATGACGGCATAGATCAAAGTTTTAGTAAATTGAGGTATAATATCAACGAAACTTGAACCTTTAAGCATTACCATCCGCATAACTTCAACATAATATTTTATTGGATTGAACTCTGTTAAGAATTGTGCCCAATCCGGCATACTTTCAATAGGTGTAAAAAGACCGCTCATTAGGATAAATATCACGACAAAAAACCAGGCAATGAACATGGCCTGTTGCTGGGTATCTGTAAAATTAGAAATAAATAAGCCCATTCCTAGAATTACCAGAATATAAATGGAAGTATACAAGTACATCAGGCCTAAACTCCCAACCATCGGCACGTTGAACAGTAATCTTGCAATAATCAACCCAACAGTTAATAATAACATTCCAAGAACCCAAAACGGAAATAATTTACCTATAATAAACTGATGTTTTTTTATAGGTGTTACATTCATTTGTTCTAAGGTACCGATTTCTTTTTCACGTACTATATTCATTCCTGATAAGAACAAGGTAATCATAGTTACCAGCAAAACCAGTATTCCCGGAACCATAAACGTTTTATAATTCAGGGTTTTATTATACCAAAAGGAAGGAATACTCATAATATTTTTAGGTATGTTTTTTTTATCAGAGGGTTGCATCAATCTAGCTTGTGCATTTTTATTGAAACTTTGTACAATTTGGTTGATGTACACATTTTCAACACCTGCAGCTGCACCATCTATAGCATTAATAATTACGGATAAATTAGTTTTTTTGTTTTTTAAAAGATCACGTTCAAAGTAAGTTGGAATTTCTAGTATAACATCAACTTCACCGTTTAACAATGCCGAACTTGCAATTTTCTCTGAAGGAAAATCGGTGATCACTTTAAAAAAAGTGGATGCGTTGAATTTATCAATTAACTCTCTTGAAAAAGCAGTATTATCATTATCAATATAAGAGAATTTTATGTCTTTCACTTCAAATGTTGCAGCATTTGAAAGAATAATTAGTTGTATTACAGGTAAAACAAAAATTATTGGCAGCATTGCCTTATTTCTAAAGATCTGTTTGAATTCCTTCTGAATGATATAACCTATTGTTTTCAAAACTATAATTTTATTACTTTTCTCTTTTTTCTCGCTGATTTCGCGGACCTGCCTGCAGCGAGGTAGATTTTATTGATATCACAGATTCACTCGATGCCAACAACCACCAACCACCAACCATGCATCTTTTCTCTTCTCTTTTATCTCTTCTCTTTTCTCTTATTTATTATTCCAATCTTATTTTATATTTTTTAATACTCAATGCAATAAAAAACACTGTCATTGCTATTAATATTAAGGTTTCTTTCCATAGGTATGTAATACCTACTCCTTTAAGCATAATTCCTTTTAAAATAATAATGAACCATTTTGCAGGAATGATATTACTTAATGCTTGTAAGGCCATTGGCATACTGCTAATGGGGAAAATAAACCCGGACAATAAAATTACCGGAAGCATTAGTCCCATTAATGAGATCATCATTGCTGTTTGTTGTGTTTCTGAAATAGTTGAAATTAATATTCCTAGTGATAATGCATTGACAATAAATAAAACACTTTCAAAACCCAATAAGAAAAAGCTTCCCTGAACGGGCATTTTAAAAATAAAAATACTTAGCAAAACGATTACGATGGCATTGATGATTGACAAGAAAATATAAGGGAACACTTTTCCAATAATTACCTCAACCGGTTTTAAGGGCGATACCAATAAAATTTCCATAGTACCAAGTTCCTTTTCGCGAGTAATTGAAATTGAGGTCATCATTGCAGAAACCAACATTAATATAATGGTCATCACACCGGGAACAAACATAAAAACACTTTTTAGTTCTTGGTTATAAGACATACGTGTTTCAGGAACAACCTGATAAGCAAATTGAATGTCTTTATTAATTTCTTGTTGGTATTTTTGCAAAATAGAACTTACAAAGTTACTTATGGTATTCGCGGTATTAGGATCCGTAGCATCTGTTATTATCTGTACTGTAGCCTTGTTTTCCGCGATCAAATTTTTACTAAAATCTTTTTCAAAGACCAAAACAGCTTTTACTTTTCCTTTTTTAAAACTAGCTTCAATTTCTGATTCATTTGCTATGTTTTGTTTAATGCTAAAATATTTGGAAGAAGAAATTTTATTGATAATTTCTTTCGTTGTTGCATCTTTTGATTTGTCAAGAATGGAAATGTCTACATTGTTAATTTCATTCGTAATTGCAAAGCCAAAGAGCATAATTTGTGCTATAGGCATGCCAAAAAGAATAAACAAGGAACGTTTATCTCTGAAGATATGGTAAAATTCTTTTTTTATAAATCCTATAAATCGTTTCATTAGGTCCTTCTGACTCCCCAAAGGGGAGAATTATTAGTTGTGTTTAAGTCCTTTTTTGTTCTTTTGATTATTATTGACATCACCCTTCCCTTTTATACCTGTCAGGTTTTTAAAACCTGACAGGTATAAAATTATCCTCTGGCCAATTTTAAGAACACATCATTCATACTATCTACTTTGAATTGTTGTTTTAATTTTTTTGGTGTATCGAGAGCTTCAATTTTTCCGTCGACCATAATAGAAACGCGGTCACAATATTCCGCCTCATCCATATAATGCGTTGTTACGAAAACCGTTGTTCCATTATGAGCTGTTTTATAGATCATTTCCCAGAATTGACGTCTGGTGATTGGATCTACACCACCTGTTGGTTCATCTAAAAATATAATTTTTGGATCATGCAATAAGGCTACCGAAAATGCTAATTTTTGCTTCCAACCTAATGGTAAGGAGATGACTAATTCATTGACAACTTCTTCCAAACCCAATTCTTCGACTAATTGACATCGTTTCTTTTTGATCTGTTTTGTAGACAGGCCGTAAATCCCACCAAAAAAAGTAATATTTTCTTTTACGGTTAAATCGTCGTATAATGCAAATTTCTGACTCATATAGCCAATATTTTTTTTGATATCATCCGGATTTGTATACACATTAAAATCAGCTACTTGTGCAATTCCAGAGGTTGGGATAGAAATACCGATCAACATTTTCATCGCAGTTGTCTTACCAGCCCCGTTAGCACCTAAAAAACCAAATATTTCCCCTTTTTTTACTTCAAAGGTAATGGCATCTACAGCCGTGAAATCACCAAACATTTTGGTTAAATTTTCAACATGTATGATCGTTTTATTTTTCATTATTATTTTGCCAATTCCATAAAAGCATCTTCTATGGTTATTTGTGTTTCTTGAACGGTTACTTTTTTAAGATTTCTATTTTCTAAATATTCCACTAAATCATTTGGATTAAAATCGTTTCTTTTGTCTGTATAATGAACAAATTCTCCAAAAGGATATACGCTGTAATTATGTTCATATTCCTTTAAATGTAAAATGAGTTCGTACATATTATCAGCGCTTATATCGAATATTTTTTTAGGATAATCTTTTACAATTTCTTTTGGAGTATTTACCTTTAATATTTTGCCATCTTGAATCAAAGCAATTCTATCACATAAGGCAGCTTCATCCATATAAGGAGTAGAAACCAGAATGGTGATCCCTTTTTGTTGTAAACGTTTTAGCATTTCCCAAAACTCTTTACGAGAAACAGGATCGACTCCTGTTGTTGGTTCATCTAAAAACAGCACTTTAGGTTTGTGAATCAAGGCACAGCTTAACGCTAATTTTTGCTTCATACCACCGGATAATTTCCCGGCTCTTCGATCTTTAAAAGGTTCGATTTGGATGTAGATGTCTTTAATTAATTCGTAATTTTCTTCGATGGTTGTGTTGAATATAGTTGCAAAAAATTCAAGATTTTCTTCAACGGTTAAATCCTGATAAAGAGAAAATCTACCAGGCATATATCCAACGTGATTTCTAATATCAATATAATCCTTTATTACGTCATAACCGGCAACTGTTGCCTCACCTTCATCCGCGATAAGAAGAGTAGTTAGGATTCTGAAAATGGTAGTTTTACCTGCACCATCGGGACCGATTAATCCAAAGAGCTCACCTTCTTTTACGTCAAATGAAATAGCATCCACCGCTTTTAGATCGCCATAAGATTTTGAAATATTTTTAATCGATATACCCACAGATCTACTTTTTATGTTTGTTAAAATATTTTGGAATTATTAAGCTTAAAGCGGCGATCAACACCCAAATTCCAGTCCTAAAAATCATTGCCTTGACACTTTCAGATGCAGCGCTGTTATTAAAAAAATTCAGAACTATAAAAACAATAAAGTGAGAAGTTAAAATAAAAAGAATTAGAGCCTTACTTATCTTTTTAGCTCTCCAAATTAAATATGCAGTTAAAACTGAAATAACACCATAAATAACATTGTATGAGACTAACCAGGTTAGAATATTATAATCTTTGGTGTCAATACCTAGCAGCACTTTTGAACCTGCAAAAACAGACATCAGACCTATAAATAAGGCAAGTACAGCAGCTATTTTTTTAAAGACGTTCATATGTTTATTTTTAATCAAATTCAAGTACCCGAAACTCAGAGCCCGAAAACCTATTCCTCATTTGCAATCCACATTTCGGCCGGCATTCCAATTTTCAGGCTTCCATCGTTCTTTACATCTATTTTTACTGCATACACCAAGTTTACTCTTTCTTCTTTGGTTTGGATTATTTTAGGCGTGAACTCAGCTTCAGAAGCGATCCAAATAATCACACCTTTAAAGTCTTTCATAGTTTCGCCGGTATCAATTTTAACGGTAACTCCTTGTCCTATTTTAATTTCTGCCAGTTGTGTTTCGGTTATATATACACGTAATTGCATTGTACTTAGATTGGCTATTTTATATAGCGGTTTACCAAAAGAAGTGATCTCGTGTGGCTCTGCATATTTAACCAGAACCGTTCCATTTAAAGGATTGGTAATAATGCTTTTCTGTATCTGATCTTCAATTTGTTTTATTTGTATGTCAATACTTTTAAGTTCATTTATAATGGGAGCATTTTGAATTTCTACACTTATGATCTGCTGATTTATAACATCAATTTTTCCATTAATATCATCCAATTGTTTTTGAGTCCCGGCGTTGGCAGCAATCAATTTCTCAGTTCTTTCTTTAGAAACCTGGGCTGTTTTTAGCTGAGATTTTAATACACTTATTTGAGAAAGAACACCCTTTGATTTAGAGGATATTACAATTTTCGAGGTTATTAATTGCTCTTTTCTAAGTGCTAATTGTATGGTGTCAATATATCCGATAAGGGCACCTTTCTTTAAAACCTGTCCTTCTTCAATAGCAAATTTCATCAATTTCCCATTGCTTTCCGCTGAGATCGTAGTTTCAATAGCTTCAAAATTGCCATATCCATCGGCTAAGTCAGAATTAGAATTACAGGAACTTAAAATTACTGTGACCAGGGTTATGTTGAGTATTTTATATAATGTTTTCATATCGTAAAGTTTATATTCCTTGAATAGTTTTGTAATTAGCTTGTGACAGTAATAATTGAATTTGATGCGTTTTTAAATTATTTTCTGCCTGATATAGATCAGTCAGTTTTTCAATATAAACAGAGGAAGTAATAACTCCATTTTTTAATTGTGAATCCGCCGTTTTAAGGATTTTCTTGTGTAAATCTATGATGGATTGGTCGCTTATTGTAAAGTCTTTATATTTATTGATTTCTATTTCTTGTTGCTCTAGTTGAATAGAATTATTCAATTCAAATTGCTCTTTTTCCGAGTCGATAAATAATTTATTTATTTCGAGTGATTCTTTTTGTTTTTTTGATTTGTTCCAATCAAAAACATTCCAGTTTAATTTTACACCCACATAATAAAAAGGTACAAAAGCATTTTCTAATGGGTTCATTCCCGGGTTACCAATCCCACCTTGAGCAAAACCGTAAATTTTTGGTCGTTTGTTTTTTGATATAATGTCCGAGCTAAAATCTACCTGATCTTTTTGCAAATTGAATAAATCTAACTCAGGTCGGTTTACAGAACTGGGTAAATTTTCTGAATGTTCAGGATATGCCAAAGTAGTTGTTTCTCCTATTTGTACTCCCAGATATTTTTCTAAAGTCTGTACTAAGTTCAATTTGTTGCTTTCGAGTTCTTTTAATTCCTGATTTAATTTTAGAAGTTCGGCTTCTAGAACAGAATCTGAAGAGGGTAGGACAGCTCCATATTTTATACCTGCTATTACTTCG
>DAOUPU010000224.1 GCA_030625995.1 Flavobacteriaceae bacterium | reverse complement strand
AAAATCAATTAATTAACAAAATTTAAAATTATGAAAAAAATTTCAATGCTATTAACAGTACTAATGTTATTTGTATGTATCGCTGCAGATGCACAAAAGAACAAGAAACCCAATATTCTGGTGATATGGGGAGATGACGTAGGTGCACACAATATTAGTGCCTACAACCATGGTATTATGGGATACGAAACGCCCAACATTGACCGTATTGGTAAAGAAGGCGCTATGTTTACGCATTCATATGCTCAACAAAGCTGTACAGCTGGCAGAGCGTCCTTTATCCTGGGGCAGCACCCTTTCCGTACTGGTTTATTAACAATAGGAATGCCTGGGTCTGACCACGGAATTCCTGATTTTGCCCCAACATTAGCTGACCTTCTAAAAGAAGAGGGCTATGCTACCGGTCAGTTTGGTAAAAATCACCTGGGTGATCAGGACAAGCATTTGCCCACCGCTCATGGATTTGATGAATTTTTCGGGAATCTTTATCACCTGAATGCAGAGGAAGAACCTGAAACATACTATTATCCAAAGGATCCGGCATTCCATGAAAAATATGGACCCCGTGGTGTAATACACAGCTTCGCTGACGGTCGCATAGAAGATACGGGTCCAATGACCACAAAACGGATGGAGACTGCAGACGCCGAATTTATAACTGAAGGTGAAAGATTTATCAGAGATGCAGCGAAAGCGGATACACCGTTTTTTGTTTGGATAAGCTCAACCAGAATGCACATTTGGACAAGACTTAAGAAAGAAGCACAAGGACGAACCGGTGTTGGTCTCTACCCTGATGGCATGGCCGAGCATGATGATCAGGTGGGGGGATTATTGGATTTACTGGATGAATTAGGCATTGCTGAAAATACCATAGTGGTATATAGTACCGACAATGGTGTTGAAAAAGTATCCTGGCCTGATGGCGGTATCGCTCCCTGGCACGGTGAAAAAGGAACTACCTGGGAAGGCGGTTTCCGCATACCACAGCTTATTCGTTGGCCAGGTGTTATAGAACCTGGTACTAAATATAATAACATCATTTCGCATGAAGATTGGATCCCTACCTTTTTGGCAGCTGCTGGAGATCCGAATATTATTGAAGAACTTAAAAAAGGTCATAAAGCAAATGGTAAAGACTGGAGAGTTCATTTGGACGGTTACAACTTTATGCCTTTTTTCAAAGGTGAGGTAGAGGAATCACCACGTGAACAAATACTCTATTTCGGCCAGGGAGGTGAGCTAAACGCTATTCGTTGGAAAGAATGGAAAGTGAGCTTTGCTATCATTGAAGGAAACATTGCAACCGGAGAAAGAGTTGTTACTAATTGGCCCTTAATAACAAACCTTCATGCAGATCCTTATGAGGAAATGCATGAGGAAGGAGAAATGGGTTACTTACGCTGGTATGGAGATAATATGTGGCTATTCGTGCCTATTCAAGATCAACTGAGAAAGTTTTTCATTACGATTCCTGATTATCCATTCCAGGAAGGATCCAGTTTGAGTGCTGGCAATATTAACTACGGCACACTCAAAGCCATGAAGGCAATGAAGATGCTGGAGGAACTGGAACAAAGACTGCCAGTGAGTCATTGACATGATTTTACAAGAATCTTCTCATAAAGAGATTCGATTAAAGTATGTGTGCCTGCTTTATTAAGGCAGGCATACTTTAATCATTAAACTTTGTTAATTAATAGTGAAATACCCTGACAGAGTATTGACTAAAAAGAAGTGAAAGTAGCTGGAACTATAAACCAAGCCCCCAGTCGTAATTGGGATATACAAAATGCATTTACCACTATGAAAATAATTGGAAAGTTAGTTTTAATATTATTCCTGTTGGGAACAGGAGTTATTTACGCACAAAATATTGAACCAGAGCTTATAGAAAATGATACGCTTCCACACTATCCTGATGATCAAAAACCAGTAATACCTACGGATGTTGGTCCTGATTTGGATGCAAGTTTTCCTAAGGCAGGATCCCTTTTAGGCACCATCATTCCCGGTAAATATTTCGACTGGAAAGTTGATTTGTATAAGAGGACAGGTCTAAAGTTAGGATTCAGTTATCAGGCCATGTTTATGGGGGTTCCACAATCACAAACAGTAACGGAAACAAGTACAAATACCGGCTTAGGTGGATTTTTACTGATAGAAGCTCAATGGCACTTTAACCGGGGAAAAGATTACGAAGGGGGCATTACGGCTACTCTGGATTGGCGACATGCATTGGGAAGTAACAATATTATGCCTGGAACGCTTTTCCCTCATGTAGGTTCTGGTACAGGAGTAGATGCCACATTTTTACCCTGGGATGCCTACGCTAGCATTTTATTCTGGGAACAGCACCTTAAAAAAGGCCGGTTTTGGTTTAGAATAGGTCAGACCGCACCTGTAGCAATGATGGATTTTTTCCGCTATAAAGACTCAAGGGTTTCTTTTACCGGTACTTCCCATACATTACCGGTCGCCGTTATTCCTTACGCACCCCCTTCACTGGGTATTGGGTTCAATTGGCATCCCATTGAAGGTTCGGAGTTATATGTTAAAGGTGTAATCAACGACTTAAACGTGGAGGCTGGAGAATTCGATTGGAGCGGATTATTTGAGTATGGTGAAATTTTTACCGCCCTGGAGATCGGCAAACATTGGCGACGTGGTCCTAGCGATTTTGATCACGCCCACATTATGTTTTTTTATGCGGATAAAAAAAGTTCGGCTGGAGTAGTAGTTCAAGATCAATTTATTCCATTACCAACATCGTCCGGCTGGGGATTTAAGGTACATGGTACCAAACAATGGAATAAGCTCGTTGGCTTTGCTAACTATACTTATAACACAGCTGAAGGTGGAGGTTTTGGTGTATTTACGGGAATCCAACATTCCGTTAGTGCTGGACTTGTTTATAATCAACCTTTAGATATCCAGGGAGAGCTGGGGCTAGGTTTAAACCTTTCAAGTCCATTGAAAGATAGAGGTAATTCAATCAATAACCCACAGAATATTTCTGAGATTTTATTAACTCATGTATGGACTGTTGCAAGAGACGTACCTCAGTTTAGCACAGAAATTTACTGGCGCATCTTAGTGTTGAAACAATTGTGGATAACACCGGGTATGCAATTATTTGTGAACCCAACATATAATATCAGGACTGATTTCCTTTTTGCGCCTTCTATTAAGGCAAGGGTATTTTTCTAAAAAAATTAAGAACGATTAGGCATAAATTTGGGCTTTAAAATATAAATAATAGTAATATGATAGCGAAATTTTTGATAGCAAGCAGGTATCTTTTGGTAATTGGTGTTTTAGGATCCATAATAATGGCAGTTGGTACTGTTATAATGGGATTTGGCAGAATAGTCACGTCATTGAAACGTCTTGAAGAGATGGGCGGTTTTTCTCCAAAGGCCTCTAAACTCATGGCAATCGCCGTGATAGAAATCATTGACCTGTTTTTGGTAGCAACCATTGCATATATTACCGCCATTGGATTATACAGGCTGTTTATCGACAAAAAGAACATTCAGTTTCCAATACGCATTAAGATCAATAGTTTAAATGACCTGGAAAATAAAATAATAGGTGTCATCATTGCTGCATTGGCTGTTGCTTTTTTAGGCACTGCCTCCGGAACAGCAGATCATTATGCAATATTGAATTATGGGGGTGGTATCGCCATGGTAATTGCTGCACTTGCCTTCTTTTTGAAATATAACAAAGACGATAAAAAAGACAAACCAACTGATTAATATTTTTAAAACCGAATTGAATTATAAAAGGCAAGATTATGAATAATCGAAATAAAATAACATGTAAAAATACAGAGACCTCTTCGAAAAAGAAGCATCAACTGAACAAGTGGGCATGTATCCTTTTATTATTTTTTTCCACACATTCTTTATTGGGACAATCTCTTATACCGGGAA
>DAOUPU010000205.1 GCA_030625995.1 Flavobacteriaceae bacterium | reverse complement strand
CTTTAACTGAGAATATGGAAATTGGCGGGCCCCTTGTAAAGGGGGTAATTGCGGGCATTATACTCGTAATCCTATTGGGTTTGATCTTTTTTGTTAGTGGCTTCCTTCTGAAGACTTATTTAGGTAAGAGATTTAAAATTTGGTTGGAACGAACCATCCTGGATAATATACCTTTTTTTAATACAATAAACCATGTGATCCAACAGATTACCGGAATGGAAAAGGGTAATTATGCAGCTGTTGAAATCAGCTTATATGGTAATGAAAATAAACTGTTAGGTGTTCATACCGATACACTTCCGGACGGAAGATTTGTGGTGTACGTTCCTTTTAGTCCCGTTGTAAATGTTGGTCACGTTTATTTCGTATCCAAAGAAAATGTCAAAATCTTAGACATCAAATTAAAGGACTTTATGGATATCATATCCAAGATAGGGTTTGAGTCGAATAAAATTTATAGTAAGAAAAGCGATATATAGAATGTTGATACTTTGTAGATGCATTACTATAAATTTTTCTTTAAATTGAGATTTAATTTGCACATTGGAGTATTATAATTTTATAAAATAATGAAAACCCTAAAAATATTATTACTTTTATACTTTAGCCAAATATTAAATTAAAAAATTAATCATGAAAAGATCAAAATTATTAGTAATAGGAGCCATAATTGGTTTCTTTATTGGAATAGTTACGGTTTCTTTAATGGCATATAGTTCTGTTAATAACAGTACTGTAAGTAATTCAGAAGCTGTCTCGGAAAGAATGTCTTATTATCCAAATACAGAAACTTTGGGGCCAAATGAAATGCGTGTAGTTGCCTGTGGTACGGGTATGCCAACAGCACGACCAAAACAGGCCGCTTCGAGTTGGCTTGTAGAATTAGGGAACGGTGAGAAATTTTTATTTGATGTTGGTACTGGATCGGCCGAACGTATTTCTGCGCTTCAAATCCCTTACAATCATTTAGATAAGGTATTTTTAAGTCATTTACATACCGATCACTTTGGTGATGTTGATGCCCTATTTGTAGGTGGAGCTTTGATGGGTAGGCAAAAACCTTTGCGAGTTTGGGGGCCAAGTGGCGATACGCCAGAAAGAGGCACAAAATACGCATTGGATCACTTAACTAAGGCACTTACTTGGGATTTGGTTGGGCGTCAAGGTATTACTGATCCAAGAGGATATTTTTTAGAAGCATATGAGTTTGACTATAAAGCTGTAAATAAAATTATTTATGAAGAAAATGGTGTTACCATTAGATCGTTTCCTGCCGTTCATAGTTTAGACGGCCCAGTTAGTTTTAGCTTAGAATGGAATGGTTTGAAATTTGTATTTGGTGGTGATACGTTTCCAAATAAGTGGTTTGATGAATATGCCAAAGGTGCCGACCTGGCAATACATGAGTGTTTCATTCCGGTACCAGCTATGATAGAAAAGTTTAAATTTTCGCCGCAATCTGCTTTGCCAGTAGCAACACAGATCCATACGGCGCCTGAAGCTTTCGGTAAAGTAATGTCTATGATTAAGCCACGTATGGCTGTAGCCTACCACTTTTTCAATGATTTTGATATACAACCTGATCTCAATGATCGAATCAGATCAACCTATGATGGTCCATTAAGTCTTGCTACAGATTTTATGGTATGGAATATTACAAAGGATAAAATTACAACCAGAATGGCTATTGTTGATGAAGACATATGGCCACCAGCAGCTACTGATAAACCTCAAGTACCTGATGCAAGTATTAGAGTACCGTATTCTAAATTTATTAACGATGGTAAATTGGATATGTATGATGTGATACAACCTATTTACGATGAGATAAATGAGAAATATGGTTTAAACGAAAAACAGGATTAAAAATTAGGTTTTTTTTCTCTATTATTATTTTCATCAAAATTATTATTATAAAAAAGACCACAACTAAGTGGTCTTTCTTAATTATATTTTCGCCTTTATCTAATCAGAGCTTTGCTCAAATTATAAGTATATTTACAGCGAACATAGTACCCAAATAAAAGGCACCTAAAACTTTTAAAATACGCTTGGTCATAAATTTTAAAGCTATTTTTTTGAACCTAATTTTATAATGAAAATTAAACATACTTTTTTATACCTCCTGTTTCTCCTTTTTTGGATGCCGGTAAAGGCCGATTTCATAAATAAAATCAGACCTGATCAATGTGAAACTATTATAGAAGTTTATGTAGAAGATGGTCAAATTAGAGTAACTTATGAAGTGGGATTAAAAGACTGGAAATATTTTAAAGAAATAATTCCAGACGAATTGCTGAATGAAGAACTTCGAAAATTTATTAAATCCCAAGGTAAATATTATTTCTATAACAATGTATTTACTCTAAATGCAGACGGTAAAAACCTCATTGGTAAAATTATTAAGCAAGAAATAATGCCAAGGAAATATAGAGCCTCTATTTATACCGGTGAAGTTGATAAGAATAATCCTGTAAGTAAACAGATGTTATTTGTTGAAATTGTATATCCAATATCCTATAAGCCCAAAAAAATAATAATTGGTCCTCCAGGCGCTAAAGGCTCAGAAGGAACCAGAGCTAACATTGGATTTGTTGCTTATCATAAAAAAATACCTGTTAATGACCTTCGCTATTTAAGTAGATTGGAAACGATGACTTTAAATTGGGAAGATCCCTGGTATACTAAATTTGATAATATCAATTTACGTAGGCATCATCAATCATCTCTGTTATCATTTTTATATGTAGATCCCTATGAAGTACGACATGAAGTTTTAATTAGGGTTAAAGATCTCGAAGAATGGATGGATTTTGGATATGAATTAGATGACACCATTGAAATTGATGAAATTGACGATTTAAAAGAAAAAGTAGCTAATTTTTTAATCACAAGAAACATCGTTACCATCGATGGAAAAATTGGAAATCCCATTATTGATAAAATTCATTTTGTGAAATGGTCTTTGGCTGGAATACAAATTCAGGAATTAAAAGAACGGATGGATTATTCCTCAGCCGTAATTGGTGTTATTTTTGCCTATCCCCATGAAAGCATTGCGCAAGAAGTTATTATTGATTGGGATATGTTTTCTGATAAAATCACTATGGTTCCTAATGTAGCGACAGATCCTGCAGGACCTATGCCATATAGTTTAAAGCCTGATGACAATGTTTTAACCTGGAAAAATTTTATGAAAAAATATAAATTACCAACCATTTCGGAAGTTCATGTTTCTCAGGCAAAAGTTCCTGTTCTTTATATTGCTGCTTTTTTTATCATTTTGTTTGGTATTATTAAGATGTTTAAGAACAGTTCAAAGAACAGAAAGAGCATGCTTGTTTATGGATCTATTCTAGTTGTCGGAATTTTATTAATTCTGATGGGCTCTGTCTTTAAACGGAGCCTGAATATTCCATTTATGCAACAAACCTCTTTTTCAAAACCCGAGGCATCAACGCTGGTAGGTCACCTTTTGAAAAACACTTATCGTGCCTTTGACTTTAGAGAAGAAAGCGATGTTTACGATAAACTGGCCATTAGCAATGATGAAGAATTATTGGCGGATCTTTATATACAAACCAAAAAAAGTATGGTTTTGGAAAGTCAGGGAGGTATACAGGTCAAGGTAAAGGATGTGGAAGTTATGGAGGTGGAGGAAGTGTCATCTGATGAGGAAGGAATCTCCTTTAAATGCAAATGGGTCGTTAAAGGAGATGTTGGTCATTGGGGTCATATTCATAGGAGAACCAATCAATATGAAGCCATATTAAATGTGAAACCGGATAATGGCGTTTGGAAACTTTATGATATTGATATCATTGAAGAAGTAAGATTATAATAATATTTTAATGACAAGCCTGGAAAATATATTCTTTCAATACCCCGATTCTGATTTTAAACTGGAAATTGATCGGTTCACCTTTGATGCGGGATCTAAAACTGCCATTATTGGTACCAGTGGTTATGGTAAAACTACCATGTTGAATCTTGTTGCAGGTATAATCTTACCGGAAAGAGGGGATGTTATCATAGAAAAAAATAAGATCAATGCTTTTAGCGATAAGAACAGAAGAGATTTTAGAATTCAGAATATAGGATTTATTTTTCAGGATTTTAAGTTGATTTCTTATTTGAATGTAATGGATAATATCTTACTTCCATTTAGAATCAACAGTACGCTTAAAATAAAAAAAGAAACGACACAAGCAGTTGCTGAACTGGCCGAAGAGTTGGGCATTGCCAATAAGTTAAAAAAATATCCGTCCAAACTATCTCATGGAGAGAAGCAAAGAGTTGCTATCTGCAGAGCCTTATTGAATCAACCTTCCATTATTCTGGCGGATGAACCAACGGGAAATTTAGACCCGGAGAATAAAAAGAAGATCATGGATATTTTGTTTTCTGCCGTAGAGAAATATAATGCAACCTTAATAACCGTAACACACGATCATGACATGCTTAAGGGATTTGAAGAAATAATTGATTTTAAAGATCTTCAAAAGGTG
>DAOUPU010000123.1 GCA_030625995.1 Flavobacteriaceae bacterium | reverse complement strand
TGCAAAACTTTATTGACAATTATAAAAAAAGTGATTATTTTTTATAGTATATTTGATTTTAAACAATTTTTTTATGGCAAATTCTTTAAACAAGGCAATGTTAATTGGTCACTTGGGTGACGAAGTAAAAATGCATTATTTTGAAGGTGGAAATTCTATTGGAAGATTCCCGGTCGCAACCAACGAAAGCTATACCAATAAACAAACTGGTGAGAGAATAACAACCACAGAATGGCATAACGTGGTAGTTCGCAATAAACTAGCTGAAATATGTGAAAAATATTTGAGTAAAGGTGATAGAGTGTACATTGAAGGAAGAATTAAAACGAGACAATGGGAGCAAGATGGGGTTAAGAGGTATACTACCGAAATATATGCTACTGAAATGAATTTTTTAACCACTAAAAAAGATTTAAACAATCCCTCAATTACCCAAACAACTCCAAGTCCTGATGAAGTAATTCAAAATAGTGGTAGCAATGAAAAAGATTCTGATGATCTGCCATTCTAAATAAAAACTAAATTAATTATCATTGGATCCTGAACCCGCGAGTACTTTTTTCATTTCAAATATAGATTGGTCGTCCATTATTGGCATTTTTTCATTGATTGGATTATTGATTTTATCAGCAATTATCTCCGGTACTGAAGTGGCTTTTTTTTCGCTTTCAAAATCTGAATTGGAAGCACGAGATTCAGATGAAAAAAAAGTAATTATTATGGAATTACTTGATAGTCCAAAGAAATTACTGGCTACAATTCTAATAGCGAATAATTTTATTAATATCCTCTTTATTCTTTTATTTGCTTATTTAGGTGACCAGTTTTTTGTTAGCATCTCCTCACCTATTTTAAAGTTCATAATTGAAATTATTTTAGTCACTTTTTTAATTTTATTATTTGGAGAAGTTTTACCCAAGGTTTACGCAAACAGAAATTCTTTTAAATTTGCATCAAGGGTGGCAAGGCCAATATCGTTTTTAAATTCATTTTTATCATTTTTAAGTTTACCACTACTGAAATTGACAAGTATAGTGGAAAAGAGATTAAGCAAAAAACAATCAGAGTTTTCAGTCGAAGTACTGTCTCAGGCTCTGGAATTGACTTCAACTGGTGCCACAACTATTGAAGAGAAAAAAATACTCCAGGGCATCGTTAATTTTGGAAATACAGAAACAACACAAGTAATGTGTCCTAGAATAGATATTTTTGCACTTCCTATGGATGAGGATTACACTGAGGTATTGAAGAAAATAGTTAAATCAAGACATTCGCGTATTCCGGTTTATAATGAAAATATCGACGATATAGTGGGCGTTCTATACGCAAAAGATTTAATCCCGTATATTCACAAAAAAAGTTTTCAGTGGAATAAAATTATCAGAGAGGCATTTTTTGTTCCTGAAAATAAAAAATTAGATGATTTATTAAAAGAATTTCAGGATATGAAGAATCATTTAGCTATTGTTGTAGATGAGTACGGAGGTACTTCCGGATTGATAACGTTGGAAGATATTATTGAAGAAATTGTGGGTGACATATCTGATGAATTTGACCAAGATGATATATCTTACTCGAAAATTGATGAATACAACTACGTTTTTGAAGGAAAAACTGTACTCAAAGATTTTTATAAAGTGCTTCCTGTTGACGAAAGTAAATTTGAAAATAACAAGGAGGAAGCTGAAACCTTAGCAGGGTTTATATTAGAAATTACAGGAAAGTTTCCAAAAAAGAACGAGTCAATTTCATTTCATGGAATTACCTTTAAAATAGAGTCCATGGACAAAAAGAGAATTAAACAAATTAAAGTAACATTACCTAAGTAAATGAAGATGGATTTTATTGGACCTCGGATAGCATATCTTTTTTTAACAATTATCGGGCTATTCTTTTTTTCTTGTAAAGAGGATGTTTTGCCTAAACCAAAAGCACAATTGAGACTAGAATATGACAACCCGGTATATTCTTTAACAAAGACAGATTGTCCTTATCAATTTGAGTTTTCTACAGAATCCTTTTCCATAACAAATAAAAAATGCTGGATGAATATTGAATACCCTAAACTAAATGCATCTATAAATTTAACCTACAGACCAATTGAAAATAACCTGAAGGAACTATTTCTTGAATCGGAAAAATTAACATTTAACCACGCCATAAAAGCAGATGGAATTACTTCGGTACCATATATGAATAAGGCTAAACAAAAATATGGTGCCATTTATGAAGTAACCGGAAATGCTGCTTCACCTTTGCAATTTCATATTACCGATAGCACTAATAATTTCATAACCGGAGCTGTTTATTTCAACGTACAACCGAATTACGATTCTATTATTCCTGCTATAAAATATCTACACAAGGATATAATCCATTTGATGGAAACTCTGGAATGGAAACCTCAAAATAAATAGATTATAAAGTGAAGCAAGCATATAGATATACGAAAACTGTTAGAATATGGCTTATAATTGGCTTGCTCATGCTAATTGGACAGGTTGTACTTGGAGGAATTACACGATTAACAGGTTCTGGTCTGTCCATTACGAGCTGGGAAATTATAACAGGCATATTTCCTCCAATAGGCAAACAGCAATGGCTTGAAGCATTCGAATTATATAAAAAAACACCTCAATACCATAAAATTAATTCAGCTTTTACATTAAGTGACTTTAAATTTATTTATTTTTGGGAGTATCTACATCGCTTATGGGTAAGAATTCTAGGCCTTATATTTTTGATCCCGTTTATCATTTTCCTGGTACGTAAAAAAATTAATTTTTTCTTAGTAAAAAGACTATTAATAGTTATTTTTCTGACTGGGCTAACTGCCTCAGCCGGTTGGATAATGGTGATGAGTGGATTGGTGGATCGTCCATGGGTAAATGCCTATAAATTAACCCTCCATTTTATTCTTGCAATTATAACTCTCGGAGCAATGGCTTGGGTCTTATCGGATGTGTACCGTTTAGAAAACAGAAGTCAAAGAAATAAAAACAAATTTGTTGGTCTCTTAATAGCTATAACTTTTATCCAAATGATTTTTGCAGGATTGATGTCTGGTATGAAAGCTGGGCTTTATTATCCTTCCTGGCCTTCCATGAATGGAAAAGTTGTGCCAGGAGTATTACTGGATCTATCTAATTGGAATTGGAATAATATGACCAATTATGACAATTTTGATTTTGCCCCAGCTCTGGTTCAATTTATTCACAGATTGCTAGCTTATATAATTTTGGCGCTTACAGTTTATTTTTATTTTAAAAAAAGAAATACAATGTACACAAGAGCGATAAAATGGCTGACAACTACTTATATTTTAGTGTATATTCAAGTTCTTTTGGGAATTTTAACTTTGATAAACATAAAGACCAGAATACCGATGTTCTATGCCATTATGCATCAATTGACAGGGATATTATTTTTATTGAGTTTGCTATTCTTATTCTTTTCTCTTCGAAAAAAAAATCTATACAAGGCATAAAAAAAACTACCATTTAGGTAGTTTTATTAAAATAGTAACGTATAATAAAGTTAAGCTTTACAACTACCGTCACATGACTTACCATCTTTAGAACACTTCCCTTCACATTTTTTAGCCATTCCTTCAGCCATTGCCTTCGTAGAATCAATTACTTTTTCTACCTCGGACTCATCTGAGTCAATTACTGCACTTGTTTCATCTACAGCATCACTCATTTCTTCCTGAGAATCATCTACAACTTCCTGAGCGTCTTTTTGAACATCTTTTTTTGTTTCGTTACATGAAACAGCAATTAAACTAATTATAGCAATTGCCAATACCCCCTTAATTAATTTCATAGTTATTTATTTTTAGTTAAAAATTTATAGTGGGACAAATAACGTAATTTATAGTTTATAAATCAAAAAAACAACACATTAATAATTGTAACTCAATTTTAAAACTGCATATATATTACTTATTTACAGGTAGTTATTACTAATATATAAGTAATGCATAAAAAAAAACCAGTAAAAATGAACTTCACTAGTTTTAGTTAATTTATTAGTGGAATACCATTAAAATTATCAACATTCCACTGTATTTATAATTCTTAATCTACCGCAAAAGTGATCGGTAAAATAAAAGAAACACTTACTGGTTGACCCTCTTCAGTAGCACCAGTCATTTGTGGTAATTTATCAATAACTCTTACCATCTCTTTTTCTAAAGCCTTGTGAGGACCGTCAACTTTCAAGACAGATACTTTACCTGTTTCATCTATTTTTACCAGGGCTCTGATTTTATGGTCACCCGATCTTAAACCAAGATCTGCGCCAAGATCAGAATTGAAGTTCTTTTTTAAAAACGCAATGAATTCTTTTCGTGAACAAGCTCTGATTTCTTCTACGGTTCCTTCACAACCAGGATAAATCACAGGTGTATCGGCCATGGCTTCAACCATTACACCTTCAACTACCGTTTCCTCTAATCCGGCAGACGATGTTTCCACTGCTTCTGCAGGTGCTGCAGATTGAACCCCTGTTGCTTCCACAACCTCTACTGTGCCTTTATCATCTCCTTCTACTTCAGTAACTTCAACAGTTTCTTCTACAGCCTCCATATCTCCATCTACTTGTTCTTTTTTAGTTTCTTTACATGAAAAAGTAATTGCACTAATAACAGCAAACAATAATATTGTCTTAATTAATTTCATAATTTTAGTAAATTTTAGTTAAATATTTAATTATGAACAAAAATAGTGATTTTAAAAATAAAATAAGGCATTTATTTATTGACCATTATGAATCTGAGCTCTTAAACTGATAAAAATAACAAACACTATTTTCCCCTTTAACGTCAAATTATTAATAGCACACATCACTCAATCACTTTCTAAATTTCGAAGAATAATATAATATAATTTGTAAATTTGAAAACTAATCTATACGAAATGTATACAAGTTTAATGAATCTCCCAACTTATGACACCACTGGTGTTAATGAGCGAATTGAAAAATTTTGTAAGCGGAGTATCAAGAAAGGATCAAAAATTGAAGGATTAAAACTTGCACTGAGTATGATTGATTTGACCACTCTTGAAGGTAAAGATACTCAGGGAAAAGTTGAACAATTATGTTACAAGGCCATGCATCCGCATGATGCCCTGAAAAATATTCCGACTGTCGCTGCAATTTGTATATACCCTTCTTATGTACGAACTGCTAAAAATGCTCTACTGGGAAGTGATATTCACGTTGCTTCAGTTGCAACAGCTTTTCCAAGTGGTCAATCGAGTTTGGATGTAAAGTTAGAAGAAACAAAATATGCCGTGGACGAAGGTGCAGATGAAATCGATATGGTTATTTCAAGGGGGCAATTCCTTGCCGGTAATTATCAATATGTTTATGATGAAATTGCAAGTGTGAAAGAGGTCTGTGTAAAATCTCATCTAAAAGTAATCCTGGAAACTGGAGAGCTAGACACTCTTGATAATATTAGAAGAGCCAGTGAAATTGCAATGCTCGCAGGGGCAGATTTTATCAAAACTTCAACAGGGAAAATTCAACCCGCCGCTACCATGCCTGTAACCTATGTTATGTTAGAAGCCATAAAAGATTTTTACATAAAAACAGGTAAAAAGATTGGAATGAAACCAGCAGGAGGAATTTCAACTTCAAAAATTGCCTTACAATATCTGGTAATGTTAAACGAAGTGCTTGGACAAGAGTGGATGGATAAAAGATACTTTCGGTTTGGTGCAAGCAGTTTAGCAAATGATATTTTGATGCAATTGGTAAAAATAGAAACCGGAATGTATCAATCATCAAATTATTTTTCAAAAGATTAATCATGACAAAAAAAGGAAATAAAATAATGTTTAAAGCGTCATGGTCCTATGATAAAGCACTAGAGAGCACAGATCATATTCAAATTAATAAGAATTATGAATTATATATTGATGGAAAATTTAGAAAGCCAAGCCTGGGAAAATATTTTGATACGATCAATCCATCAAATCATCAAAAAATAGCAAAAATAGCTGAAGCTACATCTAAAGATGTTGATCTGGCAGTCAAGGCGGCACGGAGGGCCTTTAGAAGTTGGTCCGAATTGACCGGAAAGGAGAGGGGAAAATATATATTTAGAATCTCCAGGTTAATTCAAGAACGGGCGAAAGAATTTGCTGTAATTGAAAGTTTGGATGGCGGGAAGCCGATAAGAGAGTCCAGAGATATTGATATTCCTCTGGCAGCAAACCATTTTTTCTATTACGCCGGTTGGGCTGATAAACTGTCTTATGCCTTTCCAAATAGAAACCCTAAACCACTTGGAGTAGTAGGTCAGATCATTCCGTGGAATTTTCCATTATTAATGGCCGCATGGAAAATTGCTCCGGCTTTGGCAACAGGAAATACAGTGGTCCTTAAACCCGCGGAGACAACTCCTTTAACAGCATTAAAATTGGCTGAAATCATCCACGAAAGTGGAATACCTAATGGGGTAGTTAATATAGTTACCGGAGCAGGAGAAACTGGAGCAGAAATTGTTAATCATCCTGATATAAATAAAATTGCCTTTACCGGATCAACGGCTGTTGGAAAATATATACAAAGTGCTATAGCCGGTACTAACAAAAAATTAACCTTGGAACTAGGGGGTAAAGGAGCCAATATAATTTTTGAAGATGCGGCAATTGATCAGGCTGTGGAAGGAATAATTAACGCAATATTTTTTAACCAAGGTCATGTATGCTGTGCCGGTTCAAGGTTATTTATACAAGAATCTGTTGCTAAGGTTGTTGTACAAAAACTAAAAGATAGAATGGAAACCTTGATTCTCGGTGATCCACTTGATAAAAACACTGACATTGGGGCAATTAATTCTGAAAAACAACTAAAAACAATTAAAAATTATATTAATATTGGATTGAATGAAGGAGGAGAGATATATCAGACTAAGATCAATCTACCTAAAAAAGGAAATTGGTGTGCCCCCACACTTTTTTTAAATGTGTCTCAATCACATAAAATAGTTCAAGAAGAAATATTTGGTCCAGTTTTGGCTATTCAAACTTTTCGCACAATTGATGAAGTGATAGAGAAGGCGAACAACACCCCTTATGGATTATCGGCTGGTGTTTGGACCCAAAAAGGATCAAAAATATTTCATTTGACCCAAAATTTAAATGCCGGTGTAATATGGGCGAATACTTTTAATAAATTTGATCCTACTTCACCCTTTGGAGGATATAAAGAAAGTGGGTTTGGGAGAGAAGGAGGTTTACACGGCTTAAAGCCATACGTTAAATTTGATTAAAA
>DAOUPU010000031.1 GCA_030625995.1 Flavobacteriaceae bacterium | reverse complement strand
TGATATAATTAATGATCTAAACGCTGCCCTAAATGTTTAAACGTGATTTTATTCAGTTCGAAAAGTGTCGACTATTACAAAAAGGGAGAAACCAAAAGACGTAGCTTAGTAAAAGCTATTAGTTGGCGTACCATAGGAACTTTAGATACAATTACCATTTCCTATTTTTTAACCGGTCAAATGAAAATCGCAATTTCTATTGGAGGAATTGAAATTTTCACTAAAATGATATTGTATTTTTTTCATGAAAGAATCTGGAATATTATCAAATGGGGGAAAAGAAAACAATAATAAACATGGTTTGTAATAGTAAAATATAAACATTTAGGGAATTGAATCAGAATGAATTATATCCAATCTTTTTAAAAGCTTCCAAACTTAATATACTAATAGTAGGTGGTGGAAAAGTTGGGCTCGAAAAGTTAACTTTTTTATTGAAGTCAAGTCCCAATACTAAGGTAAAGGTGTTGTCTGAAAATTTTGTTCCAGACATGATTGCTTTGGCTCAAAATCATGATGTTGAAATCGTGGCTGGATCCTATGATGATTCTTTTCTAAAAGATGAGCATATCGTAATTGCGGCCACAGATGATCTGGAGGTCAATTTACAAGTTCATGCTGACTGCAGAGAGAGAAATATCTTGGTAAATGTTGCTGATAATCCGGACTATTGCGATTTTTATATGGGAGCTATTGTTACTAAGGGTAATATAAAGATCGCTATTTCGACTAATGGAAAATCTCCAACAATGGCAAAACGATTGCGTCAGTTTTTTGAAGATGTCATTCCTGATGAAATAAATGAGCTAACGGAAAATTTAAGTATGTACAGAAAAATAATTAAAGGAAGTTTTAAAGAAAAAGTAGAAAAACTAAATGATCTCACTAAGGCGTTGATTTCTAAAAAAGAGTAGAGTTTATTCACCAGGTGACTTTAAGTCACCCGGTGAATGGTTAGCATTAGTTTTCAAAGTCCTTCTGAACATTATAGAAGTAGACAAACCAATAACTGCAAATACAGCCAGCATGATAAATACATGCTGATGACCTGTTTTTCCGGGAGAACTATCTAATAAATACCCCATTGCAGGGCCTACAAAGATATCCGGCGTATAACCGATCAAAGAAATTGCTCCAATAACTGTACCTGTAATAGTTACAGGTATGTTAGCTTCTTCCAGCGTAGCAAAATACAATACTCTAACAGCATAAGTTCCTGTTGCAATTACGATCAACGAAAAGAAGAAAAAACTAATTGCATCTCCTTCAACTAATCCTGAAGAAAACAGCAAAGCTCCGATCAGCATTACAATAAAGCCGATCATTAACCACAAAGAGGCTTTTGTTCTGTCTGCCAAAACACCAATAGTAATGCCAACTACTGGTCGTATGTATAATAATAAAGCACCTATTTGAGCGGCTTCAATTTCGTCATAGTTCATTACTTCTTTTGCATATAATGAAAAAATATCTGTTATTTTATATCCCACATAAGCACACAATACTATGATCATCAATTGCCTGACCGGTTTAATTCGTAAAACAAGTTTCAAATTAGAAAAACCCAATTTATCAGATGATTTTGTGTTGGTTTGATTTGAATCTGTATCAGTTTTCATAAATAAGTACACCAACAATCCAATGAATGCTACCAAAAATGAGGTAACAAGAATTATAGTTCGAAAGGCATGTTTTCTTTGTTCCAAAGTTGCTTCACCAGGATCCACATCTATAATTAGTGAAAAAATTAAAACACCCAAAGAGCCAAATCCTGCAGCAACTATTCCCCTGCCTCCATCTAAAAATCCAAATGCTATTCCCTGTTTCTTTGTACCTCCCCAGATTCTCGTTGCTTTTATCAATGCTGCCCAGAATAAGAAAATAGTGGTAAAACCCCAGTAGCCAAAAAGTAGTTTCATAGTATTATAAGAAGGGAAGGTAGACATCATTAAGCCTCCTAATGCTGTTAATATTAATGCAGCGGATATTAGCTTTTTTGGCTTAAACATGTCTGTAATAACACCGCCAAAAAGGTAAGATAGCATAGCGATGATACCATAGATTGAAAAACAAATGCCCAATTCAAGATTGTTAAGTTCAAAAACATCTAAAAATGTCGGTCTGAAAACCCGTGCAAGAACAAAAGGTAATACAAAAATAGCCTCACCGGCTAAAATTAGTAATAAGATAATTTGGAAAGGTTGTTTTTTTTCTGACATCTAGTTGGTGAAGTGATCGAATAAACCATTTAAATTATTATGTGAATTCAACCTTCTTCTTTTGAAATAACTTGATAAACAATGAGAAGCACTAAGATATAATATAATATTTAATTAAGGCGGTGACTCATAAAATACGTAAATTCAAATTTTCACCATTTCATTTTTTCTTTTGCTATAAATTCTAAGACCTGGTCTAATAAGCCAAATCTAAAACACGTTGAATATCTTCATCTAAAAAAGCAGGATGTTCTGCAATAACATCACCAATTACTATAATTCCCGGAGCAGAATAATCTATAGTATCAATTACATTTTTATAGTTATTAACTGTATCTATTATAATGTTTTCATTTGGAAGTGTCCCATTTTGAATGATTGCGAAAGGTGTATGTTTATGTCTGTATTTTTTTACTTCATTCATAATTAATGAAAAATTACGGAGTCCCATTAATATTACAAGTGTTGCATTTGATTTTGATCCAAGAATGATGTCTTTAGAGATCTCACCATTAGAAGTAGTGCCCGTAATTACCCAAAAACTTTCGCTTATGTTGCGCTTTGATAATGGAATTCCCTGGCTGGAAGGTACTGCAAGTGCGCTGCTAACTCCCGGAATAAACTCGGTTTCAATTCCTTGATTTTCAATAAATGCAGCCTCTTCACCTCCTCTTCCAAAAACAAATGGATCTCCTCCTTTTAGGCGTACAACCGTACCATACTTCAGGGCATAGTCCACCAACATTTGATTAATTTCTTCTTGAGAAAATTTGTGTTTGTTAAATCGTTTGCCAACATATATGCATTTCGTGGTTGCCTTAGCTTTTTTTATTAGATCTGAATTTACTAATGCGTCATACAGAATAACATCCGCTTCCTGAATGGCTTTCATTCCTTTTACGGTTATCAGTTCTATATCCCCTGGTCCGGCACCGACCAAAATAACTTTTGGAATTTTCATAAATTATTACTCATTTGGAAAAAGTAGTATTCGACAAAAATAGTTAATAATTTAAAACTTATTTAAATCGTAAAAAAACAAAGCATAAAGGATTGTAGTAGATGAACTTTGTATATACCGAATTTTCTGAATAGATTTGAAAACTAAACGAGTAAATTATGGGGGATAAAAAATTTGAAAATGCCATTCAATTATTTGATAAGGCTAATAGTTATGACCCGAATACCGAGGTTTTGAACGGAAAGGATTATCCGAAAGAGTTATTGTACTCCATGAGAATGACGGATAAGCTCAGCCAATTTGAGTCTAAGGCCTCCGAGTCGGTTAAGCTGGCCGCCAGGTGCCAACATATATGCAGATGGGAAATCCCAAGAGATTTATTTGAAATGAATAGGAACGGATATTTGACATGGCGAAGAGAATTGACGAAATTTCATGCCAAAAAAGCAATGGAAATATTAAAAGAAGTTGGATATAGAGAAGAAATAATCAATAATGTAGTTTTTTTACTCCAAAAAAAACAACTGAAAAGGAATGAAGAAACCCAACTTTTGGAAGATATTATCTGTTTGGTATTTTTAGAATTTTATTTCGAAAGATTTTCTGAAAAGTATTCGGAAGAAAAACTCATCGATATCATTAAAAAGACCTGGTTAAAAATGTCAGAAAAAGGGCACAAAGCAGCTCTTAGCTTAAACTATGCAAAGAAACCTAAAGAACTTATTTTGAGAGCTATTGCATAATTTTAAAAGAATTAAAGTAAAAGTGAATCTACAAGAATTATCGTCATGAAATTTATCAGGATTGGTTTTAATTAGACACTATTCGAACTTTTAAATGCAAAAAATGAAAAATTACTTATATTAGTATCATGATTTCTAAGAAAACCAAATACGGACTAAAAGCTCTTGCATATATTGCCCGTCAGGATTATGGTCAGATGGTTCAAATTGCAACCATTTCAAAAAATGAAAATATCCCGCATAAGTTTCTGGAGAGCATCCTTTTGACATTAAGAAAATCAGGATTTTTAGGATCAAAGAAAGGTAAAGGCGGTGGATATTATTTGTTGAAGAAAGCTTCTGAAGTACCTTTGACAGATGTAATTCGAATATTAGAAGGACCAATTGCAATGGTGCCTTGTGTAAGTCTTAATTATTATGAGAAATGTGATGATTGCGAAGATGAAAAATCATGCGGTGTGTATAAGATCATGATTCAGGTAAGAGACAATACACTTGAAGTATTTAGAAATAATTCCCTGGCAGATCTGACCTAGTTTTCCACATAAATATTTTCACAAAATTTTGTTAAATACTTGGAATATATAAATATTAATATATCTTTGCGCTTAAATCTACTAATCCGATAGGGTAAAGGTGGTTTAAATATAATAAGATGATAAGCGAGAATATTAATATAGAATATTGGAATAACGAACTAAGAGGAAAATCTCCGGAAGAAATAATTTTTTGGGCTTTGGGTTTAACAGAAAACAGGGTCGTAAGCACAAGTTTTGGTATATATTCTGCTGTACTTCTAAACACTTTCTTCAATCAGGATAAGAATATTAGAGTTATATGGTGCGATACAGGATATAACACGCCGGATACATACAGACATTCGAGTGATCTAATTGAGAAGTTCGAATTAAATGTACACAAATATTCTCCTTTACAAACATCAGCATACACAGACGCTACTTTAGGTATACCGGATGTAAATGATCCAAAGCATACTGAATTTACGGAAATTGTAAAATTAGAACCTTTTAGAAGAGCTTTTAAGGAATTGAACCCGGAAATGTGGTTTACAAATATAAGGGTCAGACAAACCGAATATAGAAGTTCAAAGGATATTTTAAGTGTTAATAAAGATGGTGTTCTAAAGGTTAGCCCTTTTTATTATTGGACGGATGAGCAATTGGAAGCGTATTTGATCGCACACAGCCTGCCAAAGAACAATTCTTATTATGACCCAACAAAAGTATTGAGTAACAGAGAATGTGGAATACATCTTCAATAAAGGATTATGCAAAGTTTTAGAACAGAAATTGAGAACCCGGTTGTGCAAAGAGATATTTTGGATTTAGAACGTAAAATTCAACTTTTTCATCAGGGCAAAATTGATGACGATAGATTTAGATCTCTCCGGTTGGCAAGAGGAATATACGGACAACGACAGCCCGGAGTTCAAATGATAAGGATTAAACTGCCTTTTGGCAGAGTAACTTCGGAGCAATTACAAAGAATAGCCGACGTTTCAGATGAGTATTCAAGAGGGAGATTGCATATTACAACCCGTCAGGATATACAAATTCACCATGTTAGTCTGGATAGAACACCTGAGTTATGGTCGGAATTAGAAAAAGATAATATAACTTTACGTGAAGCATGCGGTAATGCTGTTCGAAATGTTACAGCTTCAGAAACTGCCGGGATAGACCCTAAGGAACCCTTCGATGTATCACCCTATGCCGATGCTACTTTCAAATTCTTCCTGAGAAATCCGATCTGTCAGGAAATGGGGAGGAAATTTAAAATATCGTTTTCAGGAACCGACGAAGATACCGCTTTGAGTTTTATACATGATCTTGGGTTTATAGCAAAACTAAAAGAAATTGATGGAGAATTTAAAAGAGGATTTAAAGTTCTTTTAGCAGGAGGATTGGGCGCACAGCCAAGGCATGCTGTGATTGCTTTTAATTTTTTGGAAGCAGATAGAATAATTCCATTCATTGAAAGTGTTTTAAGGGTTTTTGATCGATATGGAGAACGTGCTAAACGGGCAAAAGCCAGATTAAAATTTTTAGTACAAGATATTGGATTAGATTCTTTTGTTAGCCTTGTTCAACAAGAGCAAAAGGCATTGTCTTATCAAACATATCCTGTTGATACTGATGATTTTGATAAACCAATTATTCTACCTGAAATAGAACCTCCCTCAGTAATTATTGATGATCTCGAGCTTTATAATGTTTGGAAAGGAACAAATGTTTTTAAACAAAAACAAGATGGCTTATTTGCCATAGGATTAAAAATTAGATTAGGAGATTTTTATACGGATAAAGCCAGGATATTGGCTGATCTGGTTAAAAATTATGCTGGAAATGAAATAAGACTTTCCTTACGTCAAAATATAATTATTAGAAATGTAAAAGAAGATCTAATTCCATTTTTCTTTACCCAATTGCGGGAATTGGAATTTGCAGAAACAGGTTATAATAGTACGCTCGATATTACCGCCTGCCCGGGAACGGATACCTGTAATTTAGGCATAGCAAGTAGTACAGGAATAGCGAGAATTTTGGAGGAGGTATTAAAGAATGAATATCCCACTTATGTAAACAATAAGGATGTAACCATAAAAATTAGTGGTTGTATGAATGCCTGTGGCCAACATAATATGGCTCATATTGGCTTTCAGGGAATGTCCATTAAATCTGGAAATTATGTTGCGCCTGCACTACAAGTTCTGTTAGGAGGAGGAATTCTGGGAGATGGCCAGGGACGATTTGGTGACAAAGTAATTAAAATCCCAAGCAAAAGGGGTCCGGAAGCCCTGCGACTTATATTAGATAATTATAACCAAAATGGTCTCAAGGGAGAATCTTTCCTAGATTACTATGACAGACAAGGTGAAAAGTATTTTTATGAATTGTTAAAACCCTTGTCGGATATTTCAAACCTTAAAGAAGATGATTTCGTGGATTGGGGCCATAACAGGTCTTATATAAAAGCAATTGGAACCGGAGAATGTGCCGGAGTTATTATAGATCTAATAGCTACTTTATTGTTTGAAAGTGAGGAAAAGATTGATAATGCAACGGAGGCACTTCAATTGGGAAAATGGGCAGATAGTATTTATCATTCTTATACCGCACTGATCAATACCGCAAAGGCTGTGCTCATTGCAGAAGGGATAAAAACCAATACACAAGCAGGAATAATAAGAGATTTTGACGCCTATTTTGTAGAGAGTGATATAATTGCCCTGGACACTTCTTTTTCATCGTTGACCTATCAAATTAAAGAGAATAAACCTTCTTTATCCTTTGCTATAAAATATTTGAATGACGCCAAGTCATTTTATAAAACTGTGGAGGTTCTAAGGGCAAATGTTGTTCAAAAAGCTGTTTAACAAAAAAACATCTCCTGACCAAACCTTAAATATTTTGCAAAAAATAAACTAATTTTACCTCTTTAACCCTTATTACAAAATTCAATTACATAATCAGGGTTTAATCAAATTATTAAATGATACAAGGTAAAAGTATAACCGACCAAATAGGAAATACTCCATTAGTGGAAGTCCGCAATATTCTCTCTAAAAAAGGGATAAGACTCTTTTTGAAATTAGAAGGAAATAATCCGGGAGGCAGTGTAAAGGACAGACCGGCTTTTAATATGATTTACCAGGCTTTAGAGCGAGGCGATATTAAAAAAGGAGATTCATTAGTAGAAGCCACCAGTGGAAATACCGGCATAGCCTTGGCATTTATTGCTCAGCTACTAGGATTAAATATGATCTTAATAATGCCGGAAAATTCTACCGTTGAACGAGTAAAAACAATGAGGGCTTATGGTGCGGAGGTAATCTTGACCTCTGCAGAGGTTGGCATTGAAGGATCCAGGGATTTGGCGGTAAAATTAAATAATGAAAAGGGATATTTTTTGTTAAATCAGTTTGAAAATCAAGATAATTGGAAAGCGCACTATAAAACCACCGGCCCCGAAATATGGAAGGATACTAGCGGAGAAATAACGCATTTTGTATCAGCAATGGGTACTACAGGCACGATTATGGGGGTTTCGACCTATTTAAAAGAGAAAAATAATAACATTACTATCGTAGGTGCCCAACCTACAGATAATTCTAAGATTCCCGGTATTAGAAAATGGCCGGAGGAGTATCTACCCAAAATTTTTGATCCATCCAAAGTGGATCGGGTCATTGAAGTGAGTGAAGAAGAAGCGAAAGCAATGACCAAACGCCTGGCAAAAGAAGAAGGGATATTTGCCGGTATGAGTAGCGGTGGAGCAGTTGTAAGTGCCCTTAAACTGGCTGAAAATCTGGAAAATGCGATTATTGTAACCGTAATTTGCGACAGAGGGGATCGTTATTTATCGTCCAATTTATTTGACGAAAATAATTAAATCAATTACTTTTGTGAAGATATTTTTAAGAGCGTTTCCCAAAGGGGTCGGGCTTTCCGTTAGATCTTTTTTACAAAAAAGGATACCTCTGCAATCCCTAACGCAAGTATAACAGTACAGAGGTAAGAAATGTTATTATTGGTAAAAACCCAAAGCGATGAATAGTATAAAAGAGGAAATAAAAAAACGAATTCTAGTTCTGGATGGTGCGATGGGGACCATGTTGCAAGCCTATAAATTTACAGAAGAAGATTTTAGAGGGGATCGTTTTAAAGATTACCCAACTCCACTGCAAGGAAATAACGACTTGTTGTCGATAACCCAACCGGAAGCAATTAAGGAAATCCATGCTAAATTCTTAGAAGTTGGTGCAGACATAATTGAAACCAATACTTTTTCGGGTACTACCATAGCCATGGCAGATTATAATATGGAGGATCTTGTTTATGAACTTAATTTTGAATCTGCTAAAATAGCAAGAGAAGTAGCTGATGATTTTACAAGAAGAGATCCTGAAAAACCAAGATTTGTTGCGGGTTCTATGGGGCCTACAAACCGAACTGCAAGTATGTCGCCTGATGTAAATGACCCCGGTTACAGGGCGGTTACATTTGATGATCTTCGGATTGCATATAAAGAACAGGCGGAAGCCTTGATCGACGGAGGAGTAGATTTACTCCTGGTTGAAACAGTATTTGATACTTTGAATGCAAAGGCCGCCTTGTTTGCCATTGAAGAGATAAAGGCAGAACGAAATATAGATATCCCCATTATGCTAAGCGGAACAATTACGGATGCCAGCGGAAGAACTTTATCGGGTCAGACTGCTGAAGCCTTTTTAATTTCTGTTTCACATGTTCCACTACTTACTGTAGGTTTTAATTGTGCATTGGGAGCTAATTTGTTGCAACCGCATTTAGAAGCTATTGCTCCAAAAACGGAGTTTGGTGTCTCCGCACATCCTAATGCCGGCCTTCCAAATGCATTTGGAGAATATGATGAATCACCGGAAGAAATGGCAGAGCAAATAGAAGAATATCTAAAAAAGAACTTAATAAATATTATTGGTGGATGCTGCGGTACAACACCCGAACATATAAAAGCAATTGCAGATATAGCATCAAAATATGAACCGAGGAAATTGGTTGTTGGTGTTTAGTGGTTTGTTGATTGTGTTTAGTTGGTGGTTGTTAGTTGCTAGTTGCTAGTTGGTAGTGTTTAGTTGGTGGTTGACGGTTGTTAGCGAAAGTTAGAATCGAAAACCGGTTTACTTTTCAATAGTTATAGAACTAATAACCAACAACTATCAACAAATAGCATGAAGTATATAGATTTAAATGTTTGGACAGAGAGTCGAGAATTGGTTAAGTTAGTCTATGAATTAACGGCTTCATTTCCAAAAAGAGAGATCTATGGTTTAACCAGTCAAATTAGAAGATGTGCAGTTTCTGTCCCTTCAAATATTGCAGAAGGGTGTGGAAGGCGAACCTCGAAAGAAACCATTCATTTTTTATATATATCTAGAGGTTCCTTATACGAGTTAGAAGCTCAAGTTTATATTTCAAATGATATGGATTATGTCTCTAAAAATAAAAGCGAAATGATGTTGAATAAAATAACTATTTGTAAAAAATTGCTCAACGGTTTCATTAACTATTACAAAACAAAATAGGTATGAGGCCAAAAACCAAAACCAAATACCAACAGCTATCAACAAACAACAACCAACAACCAACAAAATACTCTCATTAGAAAACAAGTTTATCTTTCAATAGCTATGGAACCCAACAACCAACAATCAACAAAAAATAACCAAAGAAAGTACATGCATCTTTCAGGATTAGAACCTCTGATCTTAAGCGAAAACAGCAATTTTATAAATGTTGGTGAACGAGCCAATGTTGCTGGGTCTCGCAAATTTTTGCGTTTGATAAAAGAGGAAAAATTTGATGAGGCACTGGCAATTGCACGTCATCAGGTGGATGGGGGTGCACAGATCATCGATATTAATATGGATGATGGGTTGATCGATGGAAAAGAATCTATGGTTCGTTTCTTAAATCTAATTGCGGCAGAACCGGATATATGCAGGGTGCCTATTATGATCGATAGCTCAAAATGGGAAATCATTGAAGCTGGTTTACAAGTAGTTCAGGGAAAATGTGTTGTAAATTCTATTTCCTTGAAAGAAGGAGAGGAAAATTTTGTTTGGCAGGCTACACAAGTTAAACGTTATGGTGCGGCTATAATCGTAATGGCCTTTGACGAAAAAGGCCAGGCAGATAATTATCAAAGACGCATTGAAATTGCCGAGCGTTCCTATCGTGTTTTGGTTGATATGGTTGGCTTCCCATCAGAAGATATTATTTTTGATCTGAATATATTTCCTGTCGCAACGGGAATGGAAGAACACCGAAAAAATGCAATTGATTTTATTGAAGCTACGCGTTGGGTAAGAAAAAATTTACCTAATGTAAGTGTTAGTGGAGGGGTGAGCAATGTATCCTTTTCGTTTAGAGGAAATAATACTGTTAGGGAAGCAATGCATTCCGTTTTTCTATATCATGCCATTCAGGCCGGAATGAACATCGGAATTGTAAATCCTGCCATGTTAGAGGTTTATGATGATATACCAAAGGATCTGTTAGAACGTGTTGAAGATGTGATTTTAGACAGACGTTCCGATGCCACAGAAAGGTTATTGGATATTGCAGAAACTGTAAAAGGCACCAAAAAAGAAAAAATTATTGATGAATTATGGAGAGAAAATACGCTACAAGAAAGAATAACACATGCTCTCGTAAAAGGGGTTGATGCCTATATTATTGAAGATATAGAGGAAGCTCGATTAAAGGCTTCTGAACCAATTGAAGTTATAGAAGGAAATTTAATGACCGGGATGGATGTAGTTGGAGATCTCTTCGGATCCGGAAAAATGTTTTTACCTCAGGTGGTTAAATCAGCACGTGTTATGAAAAAAGCGGTAGCTTATTTAAATCCGTTTATTGAGGAAGCTAAAAGGGCCGCCCCTAAATCCCCCAAGGGGACTTACCACTGGGAAACTGCAGATCCGGTGCTTTATAGATTACTTAAGGATTATGCAAAAACAATGAGGAGTAAACCTACGAAGACAGAGTCCTTAATGTGGGATGTGTTGAGTGGTAAAAAATTAGAAGGATATAAATTTAGAAGGCAGCATATTATAGGGAATTTTATTGTTGATTTTATATGTTTAAGAGCTAATCTAATAATTGAGATCGATGGATTAATACATCAACTACCTGATAATAAGACTAATGACAAAGAAAGAACATTATGGTTAGAAAAAGAAGGTTATCGTGTAATTCGATTTACAAACGATGAGGTTTTATCGAATTTGGATAAAGCATTAGAAGAAATTAGAAAACAACTCATAACTTCCCCTCCGGGGACGGGAGGGGCTCATGGTATGGGAAAGGTGTTAATGGCAACTGTAAAAGGCGATGTACATGATATTGGTAAAAATATTGTAAGCGTAGTATTAAGCTGTAACAATTATGAAATTGTCGATTTAGGGGTAATGGTTCCTCCTGAAAAAATCATTGAGACGGCAAAAAAGGAAAATGTTGATATTATTGGACTTTCAGGATTAATTACTCCATCGCTGGATGAAATGGTTTATTTGGCAAAAGAGATGGAGCGTCAAAATTTTGAAATTCCATTATTGATCGGTGGGGCAACTACGTCAAAGGCTCATACCGCGGTCAAGATAAATCCGGAATACAAAAATGCAGTTGTTTATGTTCATGATGCTTCCAGAGCAGTAACCGTAGTGGGAGATCTGCTCAACAAAAAATCTTCCAATGAGTATATTTCAAAATTGAAGAAGGATTATGATGATTTTCGTGAAAAATTCTTAACACGAGGAAAAGCAAAATCTTATGTGACCATTGAAGAAGCTCGGAACAATAAGTTTAAAATTGATTGGGATACTTCCACTATTGTAAAGCCAAAAGAAATGGGAGTACAGATTCTAAAACAAATAAGTTTAAAGGAACTGTTGCCTTTTGTTGATTGGAGTCCGTTTTTTAGATCATGGGATCTACATGGCAAATTTCCAAAAATATTAAAGGATAAAGTTGTTGGAGAACAAGCGGCTCATTTATACGAGGATGCCCAAAAAATGATGAATGACATCATTGCAAACCAATCTTTAATGCCAAAAGCTTTATTTGGATTGTTTGAAGCCAATACCATTAACAACGACGACATTTCTATTCAGAAAAAAGGAAAGGAAATTGAGATCTTCAGAACCTTGCGGCAGCAATCAAAAAAGCGGGAAGGAGCGCCAAATATCGCCTTAGCTGATTTTATAGCACCAAAAGATAGTGGTCGCACAGATTATATGGGTGCATTTTGTGTTGCAATTTTTGGAGCGGATGAATTGGCCAAGACTTATAAAGAAAAAGATGATGATTATAGCGCCATAATGGTTCAAGCAATAGCTGATAGATTTGCAGAGGCCTTTGCAGAATATTTACACAAACAAATACGCACCAGACATTGGGGATATTCCGCTCAGGAAGATTTAACGAATGATGAGCTGATTAAAGAAACTTATAAAGGAATCAGACCGGCTCCCGGATATCCTTCTTGCCCGGATCATTTAGAGAAAGAAACAATTTGGAAACTTCTGGATGTGGAAAAAACTATAGGTGTTTCCCTAACTGAAAGCCTGGCCATGTGGCCAGCCGCTGCTGTATCAGGATATTATTTCGGTAATTCAATGGCAAAGTATTTTGGTCTGGGTAAAATAACTAAGGATCAAATTGAGGATTACGCGAATCGCAAGGGAATTGAAATAGAGGTTGCCAAAAAATGGCTGCATCCTGTGATCGCTGATTAAAGAATTAGTAGGTGCTCAAATTTCTTAAAAGAGATTCAAAAAAGGTTCAGCCTCATTTCATGGCGAAAAGAAATTAGATTCCAGAAGGAGTTATGAATTTACTCAAGAGGGGATTTGGCCTTCAAAGAGTAATTATTTCAATCAAAATATGTGTTTAGTAAGATCGGGTAGTTCCGCAGAGGGTCTCAAGGAAATCACCCGACCGCAGTTAACACATATGAAGTTTGGGATGATTTCTATTTGTAAGCCATGACTTTTTTGTTTCGTTTTTTTGTCATTAAAAAAATGAAAAAACAAGAAAGAGAAAAACAAATTTTCTGGTTCTATTAGATTTTCAAATATTATATACTCCTCGAATTTTTAATTTGGACAAAAACTTAAACGCTCACGAAATGTCATTAACCAATATAATTTTTACGTCAAGACACTTTGAATAGATCTATTAGTTTTCTAACTTTAGCAAAGCAATCAACTAATGGCCTTCTAAAATGAAAATTAAAAAAGTACTTGTTGCCAACCGCGGCGAAATTGCAATTCGAATATTTAGAGCATGTAACGAAATTAATATCAAAACCGTTGGTATTTACACTTTTGAGGATAGGTATTCCCTGCATCGTTTCAAAAGTGATGAATCATACCAGATAGGTACAGATGACCAACCATTAAAACCCTATTTGGACATACAGGCAATTATTAAAATTGCCAAAGAAAAAGGGGTGGATGCCATTCATCCCGGATATGGGTTTTTGAGTGAGAACGAAGAATTCGCAAGAAAATGTAAAGAAAATAGTATCATTTTTATCGGTCCGAAACCTGAAGTTTTGGGGGCCTTAGGGGATAAAATAAAAGCCAAAAGAGTTGCGGTTGAGAACGGTGTTCCAATCATTGAAAGTAGTAATAAAGATCTTACAAGTATTCAAATTGCGATAAAAGAAGCCGTTCGAATAGGATTTCCCGTTATGTTAAAAGCGGCATCGGGAGGTGGCGGAAGAGGAATGCGTGTGATAAGGGATATACAAGGTTTGGAAAAGTCCTATCCCGAAAGCAAACGTGAGGCTTTAAATGCTTTTGGAGATGACACTGTTTTTTTAGAAAAATTTATTGCAAACCCGAAACATATTGAAGTTCAAATTGCTGCTGATAATCATGGTAATTTAGTGCATCTGTTTGAAAGAGATTGTTCAGTACAGCGCCGTTATCAAAAAGTGGTTGAAATAGCTCCTTCTTATGGAATTAGTGACGGTATTCGTCAAAAACTTTTTCACTACGCGATAAGCATAGCTAAAGCCGTCAATTATAATAACATTGGCACGGTTGAATTCTTAGTTGATCATGATGATAGTATCTATTTTATTGAAGTAAATCCCAGAATTCAAGTTGAACATACTGTTACTGAAATGATTACCAATATAGATTTGGTGAAGACCCAGCTTTTTGTTGCCGGAGGATATAAATTGAATGACAGACAGATAAAAATTTACGATCAGGACAGTATAACGATTAGTGGATTTGCCATACAATGCAGAATAACCACAGAGGACCCTTCCAATGATTTTAAACCTGATTACGGTACAATTACCACTTATAGAAGTGCTTCAGGTTTTGGAATCAGATTAGATGCCGGAAGTTTATATCAGGGTGTAAAAGTGTCTCCTTTCTTTGATTCTATGTTGGTGAAAGTTTCGGCTCACAGTAGAACATTAGATGGTTCTATTCGAAAAATGATCAGAACTTTAAGTGAATTTAGAATTAGAGGCGTAAAAACTAACATTCCGTTCTTACAAAATTTATTAAGACATCCTTCTCTTCAGGTTGGAAAAGTGACTGTCAATTTTATAGCTGATACACCAGAACTATTCAAATTTAAAATATCCAGAGACAGAGCAAGTAAAATTGTAAAATATTTGGCTAATATCACTATTAATGGAAATCCAAATATAAAGGAGTTCAATCCAAATAAAGTATTTCCAAATCCTGTTATTCCTTCCTGGGACATGTACTCCAAACATCCTAAAGGCACTAAAGACCTGCTGACGAAATTAGGACCGGAAAAGTTTAGTGAATGGCTCAAAAAAGAAAAGAAGATCCATTATACAGATACTACAATGAGGGATGCTCATCAAAGTCTCCTGGCAACCAGAATGAGGACTTTGGATATGCTGAAAGTTGCTGAAGGATACTCAAAGAACAATCCTGAAATTTTTAGTATGGAAGTATGGGGAGGGGCTACATTTGATGTTTGTATGCGGTTTTTACACGAAAATCCCTGGGGTAGATTAACTCTACTGCGTCAGGCAATGCCAAATATTTTACTACAAATGCTTTTAAGAGGGTCTAATGGTGTTGGCTATGCCGCTTACCCGGATAATCTGATCGAGTCATTTGTGGAAAAAGCATGGGAAACCGGAGTAGATATATTTAGAATATTTGATTCTCTAAATTGGATGCAGTCTATTGGTCCGGCAATAGAATATGTACGAAAAAGAACCAACGGTTTAGCGGAAGGAGCGATTAGCTATACCGGTGATCTGCTCGATCCAAATAATTCCAAATACACTCTAAAATATTATTTACAACTGGCGAAAGATATTGAAAATGCCGGAGCACATATTTTATCTATAAAGGATATGGCGGGTTTATTAAAACCTTATGCGGCAACGGAATTGATTACCGCTTTAAAATCTGAAATAAAAATACCCATTCATTTACATACGCATGATACCTCCTCCATACAGGCTGCAACTTATTTAAAGGCTATCGAAGCAGGGGTAGATGTTGTTGATGTCGCTCTGGGCGGACTGTCAGGTTTAACCTCACAGCCTAATTTCAACTCTATTGTTGAGATGTTAAAATATCACGAACGAAACAATCCAATGAATTCAAATTCTATGTTTGAATATTCTAATTATTGGGAGGCAGTTCGAGAATATTATTATCCGTTTGAATCAGGACTAAGGGCCGGTACAGGGGAGGTGTATAAGCATGAAATTCCGGGTGGGCAATATTCCAATCTAAAACCCCAGGCACAATCTTTGGGTTTGGGCGATCGATTTCATGAGATCACCAGGATGTATAGCGATGTAAATGAATTATTTGGGAATATTATTAAGGTAACTCCAAGTTCAAAAGTGGTTGGTGATATGGCCTTGTATCTGGTGAGTAATAATTTAACAATTAGTGATGTAATAGAAAAAGGAGAGAATATTTCATTTCCGGAATCGGTAAAAAGTTTTTTTAGAGGTGATCTGGGACAACCGGTTGGAGGATTCCCAAAGAAATTGCAAAAAATAATATTAAGAAATGAAAAACCGTATACCAACAGACCAAATGCACATTTAGAACCTGTAGATTTTGAAAAGGAGTTCAATTCATTTAAAGCCAAATACCAAAAAGGCCGTCCTCATGAATTGGAATTCACAGAATTTTTATCATACAAGTTATACCCAAAAGTTTGGGATGATGCTCATGAGCATTATTTAGAATATGGTAATATCACCCGAATTCCAACTAAAAATTTCTTTTATGGATTGGAAGAGGGAGAAGAAATAATGATTCAAATTGACACAGGTAAAGTTATTAATATTGAATTACTTTCTATCAACAAGCCTAATTCTGATGGTTATAGAACCGTATTTTTTAAAGTAAATGGACAATCACGAAATATTCAGATATTAGATCAATCACTTAATATTGAAAGGCATGAAAATGAGAAAATTGATCCTGATAATGAGAAACATATGGGTGCTCCATTGCAAGGTTTGTTATCACAAATATTTGTTGAGAAAGGTGAAAAAATTAAGAGGAATGAACCATTATTTATAATAGAAGCCATGAAAATGGAAACAACCATAACAGCTCCGACAGATTTTACAATTGAAAAAATTCATTTAAAATCGGGTGAAATAGTCAATGCTGATGATTTGATACTAACGGTAAGTTAATAGACATTGAAACTAATCTATCAGATCGGTTAATTTGCGAAGCTCTATTTTAGCATCTTTTTTTTGATATAAAATGGCATAAACAGTATTGATTATTGGAGTTTTAGCCTCGTTTTTCTGATTGATCAGGAAGGCACTTTTTGTTGCGTAATACCCTTCTGCAACCATGCTCATTTCGAGCATTGCCGATTTTACGGTATATCCTTTTCCTATCATATTTCCAAACATTCTGTTTCTACTAAATGTAGAATATCCGGTAACCAACAAATCTCCTAAATATGCAGAGTTGTTGATGTTTCTTTTCATTTCATGTACTTTTTTAATAAACCTTTTCATTTCTCGAATAGAATTGGACATCAAAACAGATTGGAAATTGTCTCCATAACCTAATCCGTGTGCAATTCCGGCAGCTATTGCATAAATATTTTTTAACATGGCAGCGTACTCTGTACCAATAATATCATCCGAAATTTTAGTTTTTATGTATCTGCTAGCTAAGAGACTGGCCAAACATTTCGCCTTCTTATCATCCTGACAGGCAATGGTTAAGTAGGATAATCTTTCCATTGCAACTTCTTCCGCATGACATGGTCCGGTAATAACTCCTATATTTTTAAATGGGACCTGTAATTTTTCATGAAAATGCTCTCCTACAATTAATCCTGACTCCGGAACTATTCCTTTAATAGCAGAAAAAATTATTTTTCCTTCAAGTGAAACGTCAATTTTATCCAATTCTGCTTTCAAAAATGCTGATGGTACAACAAATATGAGATAATCAGCGTAGTCGATCATCTCATTAATATCATGTGAAAAGAATAATTTTTCAGGGTGAAGCTCTGCAGAACTTAAATAATTAGGATTGTGCTTATTTAATTTAATGTGTTCAACTATATAAACGCTCCGCATATACCAGCCTACTTCTTCAAGATTTTCTGATAACATTTTAACAATGGCAGTCGCCCAACTTCCACCTCCGATAACAGCAATTTTAGGTTTCTTATTCATCTGGTTAAAATTTTAAAAACATAAAGTAATTCCAAAATTTGTAAACAGATGGAACCGCTCCGCTCTCCCATGATTTTTTTTAATCA
>DAOUPU010000189.1 GCA_030625995.1 Flavobacteriaceae bacterium | reverse complement strand
ACCGGACCTAAAAACGTATTTCCACTTCCAACGGTTCCTATAAATGGATTGACCTTTGCAGCATAATCTTTTTTTGTAGAATTAGTACAACTACTAAGAAAAAGAATACTTAACAACAGAGCGTATTGGGGAAATTTCATATTTAGATGATTCTAGGTGTAAATTTCTGTCTTGTCAGGAAAAACATTAATTAATACTTTAATGCACATTTTATTTCTTCGCCTTTCCTGTGTATCATTAAACAATTCTTCTATTTTCAGGATCCCATTCCACTTTTCTGTTCTCCACATAAGATTTGTGAACCATCAGAACGGCAACCGTATCTTCAAAGGCTTTTTCAATATTACAACCGGTTGTACCTCCATTTCTGATCACATCTACCCATTCTTTGATGTGCAAATGTGTGATATCCATGCTTTTCCCTTTCACTCTTGTATCGATAAGTCCGCGTTCGGCATAATATAATTCTGTTGCGGAGGAAATACCATCCACGCTAATCGGTTTAGCAGGATAGGTATAAAATGGTTTTTCAGTGGATATCAAACCATGTTTGATTTTCTCCTTATATTGAATTGACTCCCTGTCTACGTTCAGTTCCAAAGAACCTCCCACTTTCATACTGGCATCACTTCCCATAAAAACTCTTCCACGAGATTTACTACTGGCAAGGCAAGCACTATAAAGCATTGTAAATTTTCTATCAGGAAACTCCAAAACAGAATGAAATGTATCCGGCATATCTCGTTCTTGTTTATAGAAATAGATGCCTCCTGATGAAGTTGCCGACTTAGGAATTCCAAAGCCCATGATCTGGTTCAAAGCATCCACTTCATGTGAAAATAATTGTCCGGCGAGTCCGGTGTCATAGGCAAACCACCTCGGCCAACCATAATACCTTTCTATACTAAAAGGAACCTCCGGGGTATTTCCAAGCCACTGTTTCCAATCAATGGTTTCGGGAGAACCCGGTTTTGGATTCCCATCGCTATCAAGATGCCTGATCCAGGCACCGTACGGTGAATTTCTATTGGTTGTAGTTTCAACTAAGGTTACTTTACCGAGTATATTTTTATCTACAATTTCTCTTGCCTTTTTAAAGGTTTCATTTTTGCTATTCTGATGCCCTAATTGAAAAACGACACCACTCTTTTTTACAGCCGCGTACACCTGATGCAATTCTTCTTCTGTCATTGTCATTGCTTTTTCACAATAAACATGTTTTCCTGCATTGACTGCATCAATGGTCATATGCGCATGGTGAAAATCAGGAGTAGAGATTATTACTGCATCAATATCAGGATTTGCCAAAAGATCCTGATATCTCTTATACCGTATTACATTTTTATTATCAACTGCCTCACCATTTGGTTGGATTCCTTTGGAAGCAATATGAACGCCCTTCTCAGCTCGTGTATCAAAAACATCACAAATACCAATAACGTGAATATTCAACATGTCCTGATTATAATATCTTTCCAGTTTACTCTCCGCCCCCTTATCATTCTTATTAGCTTTTTCAAAAAGCTCATTATAATCTTCAGGAGTCATAAATCCGGCAGATTTAAGTAAGGAAGTTCCTCTTCCTCCCACACCAATAATACCAATGCGTATTAACTTATCAGAACTACCCATGGAACTACTTGGAAGAATTGAAGGTGCATCAGAAGTCAACCCAAGGTCTAATTGCGCAATTTTGTTTCTCGCTTTTTCCAGAGTTTGCTTTTTCCAAAAATCATAGGTAAACAAACCTAATACAGGTACGGCAGCCAAACCCTTAAGTACATCTCGCCGGGAAATTTGATTGTTTGAATTATCTTTTTCTTTATTATCTGCCATTATGTTATTCTCCTATATTAAATTCATGTTAACCGAAAGTTATTATGACTAAAAAGAGGTTTTTTAATTGAACTCCAAACAATTATGGAAGATCTATTTAGATCCTTTCTGTATCCAATCGTCAAATATTTGTCTCTGTTCAGCCATCGCTTTTATCGTCTCGGCCGGATGCGAACGACATTCTAAAAGAAGCCATCCTTCATAGTTCATATTTATCAATCCATCCATTAAACTATTATATGGATAATCAGCACTGTTTAACTCTCTGATATGTACAGTATTTCCAAATCTGTTCTTTAACAGATTAAAGTTGTAATCAAATCCTTTTCCTTGCAGATCTTCCGGATTGCAATTCCAACAAGCACCCACATTTGGATTGTCGGCTACATCCATTATCTTCTTCATTATTTCCGGATTCTGAGTACCTCGTCCATGTACTTCTACACGTATTTCCTGCCCGTAATCTGCACCATAAGCCGCCACTTCGTTGAGTGCTTTACCTATTTGTTCAATGGTCTGCTCATGTGGCACATCCTCGTGCAGGTGATTTGGCCGGACCTTAACACCTGATCCCCCAACATCATGGCTTAGCTTTATAAATGCTTTGGTATTTTCAATGGCTTGTCTAACTAGTGCCGGATCTTTTTGATCATACTCTTCAGCACTTCCCAAACCAACCAGTTCCACACCACTGTTTTTATACATTTTCTTTATCTCTTTTCTCTCTTTTTTGTTAAGTGTAATCTCAACTCCGTGTGCATGCGTCGAACGAAGTTCCACTCCTTGTATTCCTGCTTTTTCACAATTGGTAATAATTTCTGAATTCGTCCACTCCTTAGCCCATAGATAAGTAACAAGGCCAAGTTTCATTTGATTATCACTACTTAAAATATCCGAGTAGCTGTATAAAGGCAAACTTGCCAGAACAATACCTGATGACAATGTTCCTTTAATAAAATCTCTTCTACGCATATTATATTTTTTCATGACTTTCGTTTTTTCAATTTATTAATTAAAAGATCGATTCCTATAATTTGACTTGTTGGAAAAAGGGCTAAAACTAGAAAAGCAAATAACTCCAATAAATTCTTATCAATAAAAGTGTAGCTATTAACAAAAGGTGGAATTGCAATATAATAGAAGAAAATTAAAAGGGCTCCGGCATAAGCAGCCCAAGTGGAAAATAACCCTAGTAATAGTCCTAAACCGATCAAAATCTGACCCCAAATATTCATAAAATCAATTACAGTTAAAATGATAGAAGACTCCACAAGAGAATGAAAAATATCAGCGAACAGCCAATTAGATTGCAATAAAAATCCGGCTGAAGTCCATCCAGGCGAAGGGGTAAATAATTTATCCATTCCTTCAAAAAGGAAATGATATCCAACAACCAATCTTAACGCTACCAGGACAATAGTTTGTATTTTAGAGTATTTGATAGATTCCATATTTTTATAAACGATTTAAAAGTCTATTTTAATGGTTTACCGGTAATAATTTGAGGGAATTCTGTTGTAGTACCTAAATCCATTATTCTTATATTCTTCCATTTTACTTTTACACCGGCTGTTTTCATTTGATGAACCTGTAAGCCAATAAAACCTCTATCGGTAACATCATCAATAAGATTAGCGGCCGGAACTCCATTAATCCAGGTACGTATGGAATTTCCTATTGCTTCAATATGCAATTTATTCCATTCATTATGTTTAAATGCCTTTCGCGCGGCTTCATTATTACCCAGATCATACAACCATCCACGTCTTGATTCATCATAAATACCTGCACTATAAGATCTTGCGGATGGATCTATTTCAACCTGGTATCCGTGTACACGACCTTCACGATAAGATTCTATACTATTACTTCTAATCTGAATTCCGGAATTCATTCTGTCATCTACAAGAAAATCAACTTCGAAAATAAAATTTGAATAATCCTTTTCCGTACATAAAAACGTGTTTGGCGTGTTCTTTCCGGTGATCCCAACGATCATATCACCTTCAACAACATATTGTGCCTCTCCTCCACGCTTTACCCAACCGTCAAGATTTTTACCATTAAATAAATAAGTCCATTGTATTGTAGGATAATTCCATCCAACAAAAAGTACTAATGCCAGTATTATCCCTAGAGTTATACTATATTTTTTTATCATTTTTGAAAAATTTATTTAGTTATAAAATTATTATACTCTGATTCTAATTGCTCTTTATTCGCTTTACCATCCAAAACCTCAATTCTATATTTAAATATTACCTCAGCTTTCGGTTCCAGTGAAAAATTTAATTCCTCTTCTCCGTCACTAAATATTTTCTGCCCAAGAGCATTTGCAGCAAACAAACCATAACCTCTTGCATGCCAATACGTTGGATAGCCTACATTATTCGGTTCATCCATTATTGCTACAGTTACATCCTTGTCATTGATAGTCCCGGAGAGGGCAACCCATTTAGCTCTTTTACCCCATACATCTGTACCTTCCAATCCTTCGCTACTAAGATAATGCCCGGTTACTCCCGTGTTATCCAATACAGGCACATCCGTTTCATTACCGTGTGCATCACTTAACACAACAGGTTTATCGCTTGGATGTTCCAATTGCCTGGCAGTTCTTATAGCAATCATTCCTTCTTTATTATCTTTAAATAGAACCGGTTCATCAAGTGCTGTTAAAGTAACTATTCTGTCAATAATTCTTTTACCATCATCAGCGTAAAAAATAAATTTGGTTTTCTCTTTTAGCAGTATCTCTCCATCCGGTTTTAACCAGTTTGCAGTTACAATTAATTCTGCCTTTCCATTTCCATTTTTTAGATCAATAATTTTTTCATGGCGAATGGTGCCCATTTCATCCTTTTTATCTTCCGAGATAGCATCCGAATTATTCCAATAATCCAATCCGTTTACATCGCCATAATTAAACCAGGCTCCAATATGATGTGGATGGTCCGTCCTTTCATTTGGCCTGGGGTCTATTGGAAATCCACGTGTGATCACCTCACCATTTGCGGATACAATCGGATAAAGGGTAGTTTTTTTAAGAACTGACATCTCGTTCGTGTATAGATAGGAAGTAAATAATTTTCCATCTACTAAGACATCTACCTTCTGGTCATTTTTGTTGTCTACCAGCACTATTTCATTTTTCGAAATATCTTCCTTCATCAAACTATC
>DAOUPU010000077.1 GCA_030625995.1 Flavobacteriaceae bacterium | reverse complement strand
CTATCCATATTGATTAAATCAATATCCCCGGCTTTTATTGACCAATCTTTACTGAAAAGCTCAATAAATACTCTGTCAAATTCATCTAATCGCTGAGTAAATCCTCCACTTTGTAATGGTACCTCATTATCTGTAATAGAGGCTCTTATACCAACTTTACTAGATAATTTTCCCTCAATTTGTAAATTAAAATTAGAATTAACAACGGCATCCTGATTATTTCCAACTGTTATACCTCTTGACAAACTTCCTCTTGTATATAAGCCATCAAATGGTTTCAAATATTTACTTCTATTCTCATCCTTGGTCTTATATAATATTGCATTATCCGTTACTTTAGGAACAATTAAATTTTTATCGAATGCCGAATAGCTCTTTGTCAAGAATTCAGGTAGAGGTTTGTATTCCACCTTGATTTCTTTTAGATCTTTAATTCTGTCACTTTGAAGAACAAGTAATGATCTCGCAAAATCAACTTTATAATTATCATTCTGTATTTCCTCATTTTCAATATTGTAAACTTTAAAATAGTTTGGATTAATACTTAAGGTGTCGATTTGAATAGTATCCGAAACTACAGCAAATATTTTAATTTTTACATTTTCAGGCCTGTCTTGTCCGAAGCCAAGGTAACCAATTAAAATGCAAATAATTACTAATATTTTCTTCATCAAAACGTGTTATGGATTAACAAAAATAGCAGAAAATATTTAGTAATTGGATAAGTAATTAAAACTAAAAAAGAGAAGTTTGTCGATTAGGGTTTTCAAGTTCCAATAGCCATTTTTTTTTCCAAATTCCTCCTGCATATCCTGTGAGCGAGCCATCGCTACCGATTACTCTATGGCATGGAATTATTATACTTATCGGGTTTTTCCCATTTGCCGATGCCACAGCTCTAATTGCTTTAATATCTCCCAGGTACTTTGTTTGTTCCATATAAGTCCGAGTTTTTCCATAAGGAATCTTTTTTAATTCGTTCCAAACTTTATTTTGAAAATCTGTTCCATTCGGATTTAGCACTAGATCGAAATCTTTTCGATTGCCTTTAAAATACTCGTCTAATTGTATCAGACAATGCTTAAGGAATTCAGGAATATTCTTTGAAGTCTCCCTCTTCTCATCAATGAATATTACTGATCGTATTCCATCACAGTTTCCAGAAATTTTAACGGTCCCTATGGGAGATTTGAAATATATAAATTTTTGAGACATTGTTTGTTATTTAAATTCCAAATATATCCTTGGAATTCTGGGTTGTTATTTTGGCAATATCTTCTGGTGATAGTCCATAAATGGTAACCAATTTATCAACTATATTGGTTAAATATCCACTTTCATTTCTTTTTCCGCGATATGGCATCGGGGCTAAATAAGGAGAATCCGTTTCCAAAACAATATTAGTAAGAAGTATATCATTTAAAAATTTGTCAATTTTTCCATTTTTAAAAGTGACGACCCCTCCTATACCCAACTTCATATTATATGAAATTGCCCTTCTGGCTTGCTCAATATTTCCTGTAAAACAATGAAATATTCCATAAAGCTTGTCATCACATTCTTCCTCCAAAATTTCAAATATTTCATCAAAAGCATCTCTGCAATGAATTACAATAGGCAGGTTTGACTTTTTTGCTAAATTAATTTGCTTCTTAAAAACATCCTGTTGCTGTTGCAAAAAAGTTTTATCCCAATATAGGTCAATACCAATTTCTCCAATTGCATAGAACTTTCTTGTTTTGAGTATTTTCTCTACCACCTGGAATTCCTCCATATAGTTTTCCTTCACATGTGTGGGATGTAATCCCGCCATCAGAAAAATATTATTTGGGAACTTCTTCTCCAGAGCAATCATTGCAGGATAATACGTAGAATCAATGGCCGGTATAAAGAATCGATTTATATTTTTCGATATTGCATTTTTTATAACTTCCTCTCTGTCGTCATCAAATTGTTCCAAATATAAATGCGTATGGGTATCGGTTAGAATCATGAAACAAATATAATATACTCTCTCATATAAGTCAGGATATAAAGTAATTTATTCCATGTTTTAACTTTTAAAATACAGATTAAGAAATGTTAAAAAATGTTAAAAATTATCTGCACTACTTCACAAAAAACCTATAAAATATTTTATCTTTAACAACTTTAAAAAATATGAATAAATGATAAAATTATACCATAATCCAAGATGCTCGAAAAGTAGAGAGGGATTAGCAATTTTAAAGGACAGGAATCTTGATTTCGAAATTGTTGAATACTTAAAGGCACCTCTCACCAAAGAAGAACTTTCTGATATTATCAAAAAACTTAATATCGCACCTATTGATCTCGTTAGAAAGAATGAAAGTATTTGGAAGGAAAAATATAAAAGTCAAAATCTTGATAATGAGCAAGTTTTAAATGCAATGGTGGAACATCCCAAGTTAATAGAACGTCCTATACTTGTCAATGAAAATTTGGCCGTAGTTGGTCGCCCTCCTGAACAATTAATTTCTATTATTTGATTCACAAAATCATCCAAAACGTTTATTTACAGAATATTATATCTTTTAATAATGGTTATTAACTATACAGAAATATACCTAGAAACCACTAGATTATTATAATTCTTATTTGATATATTTATTTTGATTAAAATAAAATGGTGAAATATATTTTTGCAATCATATTTAGTCTGGTTTCAGTCGTTTTATTCAGTCAAAACGAACAGGAAAATGTTGTCATTAACGGATCTGTTTTTGATGCTGAAACTCACATGAAATTGCAGTATATAACTGTTACTGTTCAAGATATTGAATCTAAAAAAATTGTTAGTGATCTAACTGACAAGGATGGCAAATTCGAACTTAGGATACCAAAAGGGAAATATTATTTTATAACTTCATCATTATCTTTCGAATCTCACATCATCAAGGTTTTAAAGGTTGATCAAGATTTAGAAATAGGCATAATTGAGCTGAGGCAAAAAGTTGAAGAACTAAATGAAATTGAAGTTATCGCAAAAAATAGTTTGGTAGATTATAAATTTAATAAAAAGATATATAATGCTTCAAAAGATATAGCGAATGCCGGTGGAAATGCCATCACCGTTTTAGAAAATACACCATCCGTAATAATTGATGAAGAAGGCACTATTACTGTAAGAGGTAATTCAGCGCAGGTACTGGTAAACGGAAAACCATATGGCGGACGACAAAATAGTGCTGATATTTTAAGTTTAATTCCAGCTAATTCCATTAATAAGGTTGAAATCATTTCGAGATCAGCAAAGTACGATGCTGAAGGAGGTGGTGGAATAATTAATATTGTTTTGAAACAAGGTCATCATCAAGGGCTAAACGGGTCGATTGAGGGCCATGTGGGGTTTCCTGATAATGATGGTGCCTCAGGTTTTTTAAATTATAAAACAGAAAAAATAAATTTATTTTCAACGCTTAGCTTCAATCATAAAGTTCGAATAAAAAACACAGATATTGAACAAATATTTCTGGATGACAATGAAGTTCCTTATGGTCGTTTTGACCAAACAAGAAATGACAACATGCAGAGTAATAGCTTTTTAGCTAATGTTGGAGGTGATTTTTATTTGAGCAAAAAAACTACATTGACTGCTTCACTCCTTTATTCAAGCGCCAATAAAGATTATTATTCAGACCTGTATTTAAATGATTATTCACCTGTAAGTCTTCTAAACAGGTCTTCCTTTAGAGATGTTTTTGATAAAACCGATGAAAGTTTTTTGGAAGCTTATGTCAATCTTCAAACTATATTTAACGATCAAGGTCAACAACTTAACGTTAGAATAAATTATGATAATAATGAATCGATAAACCACACATTTATTACAGATACAGAAACTTTTCCGGGTTCCGATGTTGCCGACCAAAATTCCGTTTTTGATCAATTTCTCAATAATTACTATTTTCAGATCGATTATGAACATCCATTTAAAAATGGATCTCTCCTGGAAATAGGTCATAAAACCAATTTCAGAATTTATCAAAACGACTATTTCGTAAGTGGCTTAAATCCTCAAACTCAGACTTTGTCAGCTTTGCCGGAGTTTTCGAATATAATTGATTATGATGAAAATATTTATGCATTATATGCTAATTATAGTAAAGAATATGAAAAATTTAGGTTTGCAGTTGGGCTAAGAGCTGAGATTACTAATACTGAAATTTCTGAGGTAAATAGTAATGAAAGTATCCATAATGACTACAGTGATATTTTTCCTAACGCCACTATAGGCTATACTTTTGAAAACCTAAGCTCTCTGGCCTTAACTTATTGGAGTTATATAGATCGACCAACAATAAAGCAACTCAATCCACTTAGTTCCTTTACTGATGAACGATTTATTTTTATTGGAAATCCTTATTTACAACCATTTCGTTCTAATTTTTTTATGTTGGAATACAATAAAGAATTTGAAAAATTATCCATAAACACAACTCTTTACTATTTACATTCAAAAGAGAAGATTTTTTATGTTGTGGAAAAAATGGGTATACAAACGAATGAAGGATTTGATATATTTAGAAGAACTCCGATAAATAATGGCACCTTTAGTTATACCGGGCTGGAAGTTGAATTAACGTATAGTCCAATAAAAAAATTGAGGTTTTATGGCTTCATTAATCCGTATTATGCGATTATATCGGATACTAAAGATAATATATACGACAATGAGGACTTGATATGGTTTGCCAGATTTCAGGGCTTATACCGAATTACCGATTCCTTCAGGCTACAGATGTCTTATATATACCAGTCTCCTCAGAGAACGGCTATAACAGAATTAGACACTTATCAGTATGCTACCCTGGGCTTGAGTAAGGACATTATGAAAGGAAAAGCGACCTTATCTTTTAATGTTAATGATTTATTTAATAGTAAAAAAGGCGTTTATAATACATTAGAGGCAAATACCATAACAAACTATAGTTTTAGATATGACACCCAATATTTACTAACCTTTTCATATCGTTTTAACAATGCTAAGACCCGTAATGTAAATAACCGAGCGAGAGATACAGATAAGAATGTATTTGAAGTTGAGTATGAAATTAAATAAAAAAAGGTCGATAAAAATTTATCGTCCTTTTTTTAAATATATTATCATCTTATGATTTTTCTTTTTTACCCGCTTTTTTATCCTTGATTATTTCCCTGATATTACCAACTAACCAATAAGGTACTACAAAGGTTAATAAAAAGATCATCAACCAAAATCCCATACTAAATATGGTTAGAAATACTAAGAAACCGGAAAATTGCGATAAGTCCATAAATTTTATTTTATTTGCCCAAAAGTAATATATATATTTTTATTGACCATTAATTAATTATTATTTTTAACCGGTTAATTTTAACAAAGCTTTAACTAAGACAAAATTAAACCAATTGTACTTTCGAGCGTCCTACAAAATTACTTCCGAAAATTATTTTATGAAAAAACTATTGCTAATTATTTTCTTCTTTAGCATTATTCAAATATTATCCGCACAACAGAAAAGGACTTTCACTCAATATGAAGTAAGTGGAACGGTTGTAGAGAAAAAAACTAATCAGGGTTTAGAATTCGCTACTATTATATTTAAACCCGCAAGAGGCGAAAAAGTATTTGGTGGATTAACAAATGAGAAAGGCAGGTTTAAATTTGACGTCCCGGCCGGTATGTACATTGTAAATATTGAATTTATTTCATTTAAAAAAAAGGTTCTGGAAGATATAAAAGTTGATCGAGATATGGATCTTGGCACATTATTTCTGGAGGAGGATGCAGAAGCTTTAGATGAAGTTGAAGTAATAGCTGAGAAAAGCACTGTTGAGATTAGATTAGATAAAAAAATATACAACATTGGCAAGGACATGACCGTAAAGGGTGGTACCGCCAGTGATGTATTGGATAATGTCCCGTCGGTAACTGTCGATGCAGATGGTGTTGTCAGTCTGCGTGGAAATGAAAGTGTTCGAATTTTAATAAATGGTAAGCCCAGTGGCCTTGTAGGAATGAATGATACAGAGGCTTTGCGTCAATTCCCGGCAGAAGTAATTAAGCAAGTAGAAGTAATTACAAGCCCCTCTGCACGATATGATGCTGAAGGAACTGCAGGAATTATTAATATTATTTTACGGCAGGATAAAGCTTTTGGTTTCAATGGTTCTATTACAGCTAACACCGGGGTTCCAACAACTTTTGGATTTTCAACGAATTTAAATTACCGGTTGAAAAAGGTGAATTTCTTTGCCAACATAGGATATAGTAATAGGGAAAGTCCCGGAAATGCCTATACTTTAACGGAATACTTTTCTCCTGATGTTACAAATCCATTTTTGGAAGAAGTCAGAGAATTTGACAGGAACAGAAAAAATTTAAATACCAATTTCGGACTGGAATATTTCATTACGGAAAAAAGTTCCATTACTGCCAGTTTTTTGTTTAGAGATTCTGATGGGAAGAGGATTACTACAAACAATATCGATGAGCTGAATGACAATATGGTCTCGCAGAGATCTTCTCTTCGTGTGGAAAAAGAAGATTCTATGGACAAAGTGAACCAGTATGCTTTAAATTATGCTCAAAATTTCAATAAAAGCGGACATAAATTAACTTTAGATTTTCAATATCAAGATAATTCTGATCATGAAAAATCTCTCATTACGAATGAAGAGACCTATCCATTGGAACTCGATGAACCTTCGGAAAAAATTGATCAGGATGAAAAGCAGAATAGACTGTTATTTCAGGGAGATTATGTATTGCCTATTGGTGAAAATCAGCAGTTTGAAGTTGGTTTTAGAAGTAATATAAATAATCAGACGACAGACTATAAATTCTATAATGAGGACATTGACGGAAATTTTATATTAAATGATAAACTTTCTAATATATTTATCTACGATGAAAATATTCATGCCATATACACCCAATATGGCAATAAATTTGGAAAAGTTTCAACGCTATTTGGTTTGAGGATGGAAATTACTGATATCTTCATTAATAGCAAGAGTGCTATTAATGAAGACTTCAGTACAGACAAAAATTACAATGATTTTTTTCCAACAATAAACTTAGCTTATGAGTTTAGCGAAACCCAAAATATAACTTTGGGTTATAGCAGGCGAATTCGTAGGGCTAGAGGGCGTTGGATCAATCCATTCCCTTCTCAGTCGAGTAAAACGAGTATCTTTCAAGGAAATCCTTTTTTAGATCCTTCAATTTCAAATACCCTTGATCTTGGTTATTATAAGAAATGGCCCCAAGTAGGATTTAATACCTCTCTTTATTACAACCATGGCACTGATGTATTTCAATTTATCAGAGAGGATACCGGTCAATCTACAGATGAAGGAATTCCAATAATAAGATGGACTCCTATAAATTTAAGTACAGAGGATAGATACGGATATGAGTTTTCCGTTAATTATACGCCAATCAAAGGTTGGAGATTCAATGGGAGCTTTAATATATACAACTCTACAATTGAAGGATTTCATGAAGGCATAGATTTTGGATCGAATAATACGAGTTGGTTTACCCGAATGAGCGCAAAAATAATTCTTCCTGCTAAAATTGATTGGCAAACCACTTTCATGTACAGAGGACCCAGAGAGACTGCACAGACTGAACGAGAAGGAAATTTTACAACCAATATGGCCTTTAGCCGGGATATAATGAAAGGAAATGGAACCGTTTCTTTTAATGTAAGTGATCTGTTTAATTCCAGAAAAAGGAAGGGAGTTACTACTACTGACACATTTACTTCCTATAGTGAATTTCAATGGAGACAAAGAAGTTTCAGGTTAACATTTGCTTATCGATTTAAACAAAAGAAAAAACGCGAAAGACAAGGTGGGCCTAATGGTGATGGTGAAGGTGAAGGATTTTAAATAATTCTTGCGATCAATATCTTTTAGGTATCCAGGTCAGTTTTTAATGCAAACCGTGGTCATCACACTTTATTGAACAAAATTATATATACTATCAATAAACCGATTTTCCTTAGAAACGAATTACAATTAATTTTTATCTTTGGAGAAATTCGATCATGAACAGTTTATCTAACTTTTTTAAGGAAAAATCCGTAATTTTTTTATTCATTCCATTTTTAGTTATTGGGTTTGGCTTCCATTTTATTTATGGCAAAGGTCAAACGCATCTCATGATCAATGAATATCATTCCGGTTTTGGAGATTTTTTTTTCAAACATGTTACATATCTAGGAGATGGTATTGCCTTTCCTGTTTTAATCATAGCTTGCTTGTTTTTGAAATTTAGATGGTCTTTATATTTTTTGGCCTCTGCCCTATTAACCCTGCTGGCAATATATCTAACAAAGCAAATGTTTTTTCACGGGATCCCCAGACCCCTTGCTTTCTTTGAGGATAGCTACAATTTATACTTGGTAGAAGGTGTTAAAATTCATCGAAACAATAGTTTTCCGTCGGGGCATACCACTACTGCATTTGCTGTTTTTACTTTGTTAATATTAATTATCAAGAATAATTTTTTAAAATTCACCTTTGCGTTATTAGCAATAATTGCAGGTTTTTCAAGAATATATTTATCACAACATTTTCTAATAGACGTACTGGCTGGAGCCGTTTTAGGTATATCCATAGCCTTAATTAGTCATCAAATTATTGATGGAATTTGTTCAAAAAATAAATTAACCTTAGATGAAAGAATTTCTGTCAACTTCTCTATCAAGAAAAATGAACACAAAACATAAGTTAATTTTACTAATAGTAATATCCAGTTTAGTTAGATTTTATTTAGGATCCAGTTTACAATTAGGGAATGACGAAGTATATTATTGGACATATGCCAATTATCCGGATTGGAGTCACTTCGATCATCCGCCCATGGTAGGGTTCTTAATTCAAATATTTACATTTGATTTATTTTTTGATTCTGAGATCGCAATACGACTAGGAACTATTATATTCGGGAGCCTTAATACAATACTTATCTATCTTGTCGGTAAAGAAATACATGATGACAGATCTGGTTTTATTGCTTCCGTTTTATTTACAATAAGCACCTATGGTCTTATTATAAGCGGACTTTTTGTAATGCCCGATGCTCCCCTGGTTTTTTTCTGGTTGTTATCACTGTGCCTTTTTATAAAATACACGAAAAATGCCAGTTTAGTTAGAGGCAACAAGTATTTATTCTTGTCTTTCGCAGCCTTAGGATTTGCAATATATTCAAAATATCAGGCTGTCTATTTACTATTTGGGTATTTTATCTATTTCCTTGTTTATCAGCGAAATCAATTCAAAAATCCATATTTATATTTAAGTTTGATCATTCCTGCAATTTTTACTACCATAATTATTTATTGGAATTATGAAAACCAATTTACCGGAATAAACTACCACTCCGACCGAGTTTCACTTTTTAGCAATAGTTTCAATGTAGATTCTTTTTTGCGTGAAATTTTCGGGCAAATTGCCTACATGAACCCGTTTAATTATGTGCTAATTATTATTTCACTTTTTGCGTATAAAAAAAATAATTATTTAAAACGATCAAGCCTGAACCTGCTATTATTTGTGAGTATACCATTAATTTTAACTACTATTTTTTTGTCTGTTTTTAGAGATACATTACCCCATTGGTCAAGTATTGGATATGTATCTTTATTACCCATTTCGGCTATTTATTTATCAACAAAAAAAAAGATAACTTATGTGTATTACGTTTTAGCCTTAATTCTGATCTTATCAGTTGTAGGTATTGAAGTTGTAAATAATAATTGGTTCGCAAAGAAAGAAAAAATTGATTTGACAAGTGATCGTCTTGGGAAAAATGACCCTACTCTGGATATGTTTGGATGGGATCAAATCCATAATAAATTGATCGAATTAGAGCTGTCGGACAAAAATCTCTCTAACTTACCATTGGTCAGTTACAAGTGGTATCCAGGCGCTCATTTGGATTATTATATTGCCAGACCAATGCAAAAGGATATTTACCTGATCGGAGACATAAATGCAATCCACAAATACTATTGGATAAATAAGGAAAAGGATCCCTTGGTATCTGGTCAAGATGCGATCTATATAACCCATAGTCGCAATTTTCAGC
>DAOUPU010000239.1 GCA_030625995.1 Flavobacteriaceae bacterium | reverse complement strand
GAATGGGTTGTAATTTTTGCGGACAATGTATGACAGGTTGCCCGCATAATGCAAAAAATACCTTAGACAAAAATTATCTATACCTGGCTCAAAAGAAAGGTGCGGCAATTTTAGCAGAAAAGCTGGTTACTTCAGTAAAGCAAAGTGAGATCGGTTATGAGGTAACCTATAAAAGTTCAACAAACTTTTTCATCAGGGAGAAAAAGACGATTCAAACTAAGGGGATTGTATTTTCAGGTGGCGTTTTAGGGACCGTACGTTTATTGGCCGATATGAAAGCAAAAAACATTTTACCGGATCTGTCTTCTCAGGTGGGCTGTCACATTCGAACCAACAACGAAAATTTGTCCTTAATTACTTCAAAGAATAAGGAGTTAAATATGTCTGAAGGACTTGCCATTGGTTCAATATTTCCACCAAATAATGATGGTCATGTAGAGGCAGTTAGATATGGCAAAGGATCAAGTTTTTGGAAAATACCTACTATTCCGATGGTTTACGGAAAAAATGTGTTTGTCAGAATAGGCAGATTAATTAAAGAACTGCTGATTCATCCTTTGGATTGGATAGGAATGTATTTTAAAAAAGATTATGCCAATAAAACGGTAATCCTGCTTTTTATGCAGCATTTAGATAGCACCATTAGTTTTAAAAGAGGTTGGTTCAATTTAAGATCGAAAGTTTCAGAAGGGACCAAGCCAACCCCATTTATTCCTATAGCAAAAACAATAGCAGATCATGTGGCTAAAGAGATCAATGGAAAGGCATTTATGATGAGTACAGATGTACTCACAGGAGCACCATCAACAGCACATATACTTGGTGGCTCAGTGATCGGAAAAGATAAGTCAACAGGAGTTATTGATGTCGATCATAAAGTATTTGGATATGAGAATATGTATGTTTGCGATGGTTCGGCAATGTCAGCAAATCCGGGGGTAAACCCCTCTCTTACTATTACTGCAATGACGGAGCGAGTTATGGACAGAATTCCGAATAAGAGATAAGATAAAAGAGAAAAGAAACAAGATAAAAGAAGCAAGATAAAAGAAACAAGATAAAAGAGAAAAGAAACAAGAGAAAAGAAACAAGAGAAAAGAAAAAAGATAAAAGAAAAAAGATAAAAGAGTTGAGATATCTGTGAAATCAATAAAGCCCAGATCTGGGTATATCTGCTAAAAAAAAATAAAATTTAAAAACACTGATCAGACTAATCAAGATGTTCAAACTCATCACTCAAAATCCATCACTCAAAATTTAAATGGATACACAGCAAGCATTTATAGTTTCATGTTTACTTCAACACTTTTTAAGCATAGATGGTAAATTAAAAATTTACTTAAATGCTTGTAAAAGTCTATGGTAGTGCTGTTTTTGGGGTGGAAGCAACCACTATTACCGTCGAAGTAAACATTGATAAAGGTATAGCCTATCATTTAGTGGGTTTAGCAGATAGTGCGATAAAGGAAAGTAGTTATCGAATATCGGCGGCATTGAAAAATAATGGTTATACCCTTCCGGGAAAAAAAATTACGGTCAATATGGCTCCGGCCGATATGCGTAAAGAAGGTTCTGCTTATGATCTAACCATTGCCATGGGAATTCTATCTGCCTCCAATCAAATTCAAGTAGATAACTTAAAGGATTTTATAATTATGGGTGAACTATCCTTAGATGGTGGTTTACAGCCTATAAGAGGTGCTTTGCCAATTGCTATAAAAGCCAAAGAGGAAGGATTTAAAGGCTTTCTTTTACCAAAGCAGAATGCAAAAGAAGCCGCAGTAGTTACTGGATTGGATGTATATGCTGTGGATAATATAAAGGAGGTTATTGAATTCTTTCGTGGGAATTCTGAATTAGAACCTTTAATTATAGATACCAAAAAGGAGTTTTATAAAAAATTAGATACCCCGGATTTTGACTTTGAGGATGTTAAGGGACAAGAAACTATAAAACGTTGTATGGAAATCGCCGCTGCAGGGGGACATAATATTATATTAATTGGCCCGCCGGGATCAGGGAAAACAATGTTAGCCAAAAGATTACCTACAATTCTACCCCCAATGTCATTAATGGAAGCCTTGGAAACTACCAAAATTCACTCCGTAGTCGGAAAAATAAGAGAAAATGCAGGATTAATGAGTCACCGACCGTTTCGATCGCCCCATCATACCATTAGCGATGTGGCCCTCGTCGGCGGAGGTGCATATCCCCAGCCCGGAGAAATTTCCTTATCCCATAATGGTGTATTGTTTTTAGACGAACTACCTGAGTTTAAACGAAGTGCCTTAGAAGTAATGCGGCAACCACTGGAAGATAGAGAGGTTACTATTTCGAGGGCAAAGTTCACCGTTACTTACCCCAGTAGTTTTATGTTGGTAGCCAGTATGAATCCCAGTCCCAGTGGTTATTTTGCAGATTCTGATAAGGCTATAACGTCTTCTCCTTTGGAAATGCAACGCTATATGGGTAAAATATCCGGACCGCTTTTAGATCGTATTGATCTGCATATTGAAGTACAGCCGGTTCCTTTTGAAAAATTATCCGAGGAGAGAAGGGGAGAAGCCAGTAAGGCAATTAGAGAAAGAGTGACCATAGCAAGAGAGATCCAAACCAAAAGATTTTCCGACAGTAAAAAAGTACATTATAATGCACAGATGAACACCAAACAGATAGGTAGTTATTGCCAGCTAAATGAAGCTTCTAAAACCTTATTAAAAGCTGCCATGGATCGTTTAAATCTTTCTGCACGAGCTTATGACAGGATCCTGAAAGTGTCCAGAACAATTTGTGATCTGGAAGGTGCAGAGAATATTCTTCCGGAACATATTGGTGAAGCCATTCAATATAGAAGTTTGGATAGAGAAGGATGGTTGGGGTGATGGTACTATCTCTAAAGTAACAAATACTACATATCCACGTTTTTCACTATATTTGATTATACGCATTATCTCATGAATAAATTCATCGAAGAACTCAAACGCCGTAATGTGATCAAGGCCTCCATAGCTTATTTGGTGGTTGCATGGGTCTTACTACAGGTTCTTTCGCTTTTATTACCAATGGTCTCAGCTCCTGAATGGCTTTTACCAACGCTTACTTTAATAATGGCTATTGGTTTACCTGTTTGGATCATTATTTCATGGGTCTATGAGATCACTCCGGAAGGGGTTGAGAAAACTGCCAAAGTTTCAGAAAATGATCTGGTTACGGAAATGACCAACAAACGCCTGAATATTTTTATCATAGCTAGTTTGTCCATAGCCGTAATAGTACTGGGCTTAAAACTTTCCAATTCTTCTTCTGATTCTGACGAACGGTATGCAATAGCTGTATTGCCTTTTGATAATATGAATGTAGATGAAGACAACGATTGGATAGGTA
>DAOUPU010000046.1 GCA_030625995.1 Flavobacteriaceae bacterium | reverse complement strand
TTATCCCAAATCTCAATAATATTTACCGAAGAAGACAAAACCAGTTCTTTTGAAATCCCCGCAAACGAATGCAAATCCTTTGGAATTAACATTCTACCGGAAACATCTAATTCGATTATCTTTACACCGGCAGTAAACCTTCTAATAAAATCATTGTTCTTTTTCACAAACCTGTTTAGCTTATTAACTTTCTCCATCAGTACATTCCACTCTTCTAAGGGATATAACTCCAGGCATGGCTGAAAGACTGATCTTTTCAAAACAAATCCGTTCTGCAAAACACTTGACAACTGTTTTTTAATTGCAGAAGGCAACATAAGACGACCTTTTGTATCGGCCTTGCACTCATATGTACCTATTAGATTTACCACTTACTTGTTATAATTAATTATTTCTATGACAAATATAAAGAAAATTACCACTTTTTGCCATTTTTTACCACTTTGTTAATAACTTTCTTTTTTGAATATTATTGTATTGATTCACAGGTTTTTATATTTACTGGAGATTATTTCTTAAAAAATATTCGAAGTTATGCTGAGAAAATTAGTATTTTGAACCAAAATAATTAAACCAACAGTTTGCTAACAAACAGTCATTTTTAATGAAATACACCCTTAAAAAAGAGGATCAATATACTTACCTAGAATCCGGAGAAGGAACTCCATTAATTATTTTACATGGCTTAATGGGAAACCTGAGTAATTTTGATAAAACCTTTGATCATTTTTCAAATTTAGGCTATCGGGTTTTGATGCCGGAATTGCCAATACTTTCGCTTCCTTTACTTAAGACAAATGTTAAAAATCTGTCTTTATTTTTAAAAAAATTCGCTAAACACAAGGGAATTGAAAAATACGTCCTTTTAGGAAATTCACTCGGAGGTCATATCGCTTTATATCACGCATATCTGAATGCTGATAATGTTTTAGGAATGGTACTTACGGGAAGTTCCGGATTGTATGAAAATGCTATGGGTGGAACATATCCAAAACGTGGAGATTATGATTATATTAAAACCAAGGCAGAAGATGTATTCTACGATCCTAAAATAGCCACTAAGGAATTGGTGGATGATCTTTTTGAAACTGTAAATAATAGAAACAAGGCTATAAGGACCTTAGCCTTAGCAAAAAGTGCTATTAGGCATAATATGCGCAAAGAACTACCTAAAATGAAATTACCTGCATGTTTGATTTGGGGAAAAGATGACAATGTTACACCTCCTGATGTAGCTGAAGAGTTTCATGAACTCTTACCAAACTCTGAATTAAACTGGATAGATAAATGTGGCCATGCCCCTATGATGGAACATCCCGATAAATTTAACGAGATCCTCGAAGCTTGGTTAAAAAAGCATTTCAATTATAATTGAGATCGTCTACGGAAAATACATTTCTAAGCATCTAAAATGAAAATAAAAACAGCCAAATTTGTTATCAGTAACACAGATGTAAGTAAATGTCCCAAAGAAAGGATACCTGAATACGCATTTATCGGTCGGTCGAATGTCGGCAAATCTTCATTGATAAATATGCTAACCAATCATAAAAAATTGGCTAAAATTTCAGGAAAACCTGGAAAAACACAATTAATAAATCATTTTTTGATAAATGACAACTGGTTTCTGGTTGATTTACCCGGCTATGGATATGCCAAAGTTTCTAAATCAAAAAGAAAGTCGTTTCAAGATTTTATTAAAGATTATTTTTTACAACGGGAACAACTTGTCTGCTCCTTTATTTTGGTAGATTCTCGTCATGAGCCTCAAAAGATCGATCTAGAATTTATGCAATTTTTGGGTGAAAATGGGATACCTTTTTGTATTGTCTTTACTAAAGCAGACAAAATGGGCAACACCAAACTCCAAAAAAATCTAATAAATTACAAAAATAAAATTCTTGAATCCTGGGAATCCGTTCCGACACATTTTGTAACTTCTTCTGAGACATCTATGGGTAAAGAAGATGTCTTAAAATTTATTGAACAAGTAAATATTGATATTGCCAAAGATTTTGAATGAGAAGATTAAAATCTACCTATAAAAATCACTGGTTTTTATTTATTTTTTCCCATTCCTCCTCTGTTCCCATGCATTTCTTTTTCATGTTCTGCAAACCAATCGGGCACTTCTAATTCATTTTCATACATATATGACGCGATCTTTTTAAGATCCTCCTTCTTAAAAGCCTGCTTTGGCATGACATTGAATTGTTTAATAGCACCTCGCATTAATCCATTTTCTAACTTAGGGTCTATTGCCCAGTTGGAAACCGCTTCAACAAAACTTTCTTTAGTCCTGTAAGTTCTCGAATATCTCATTTTAATAGCTGCCATTGGAGGTGCAATTATCTCATCATGAGATGCTGAAGTAACACTATGACAAATATAGCATTGGGTTTTTAATAATTCGTATGCTTCAGATTCATTGTTGTAATCATTAACAGATATCTTTTGATCGACTTTGGTCAGTACTTTTTTATTTTCATTACAAGAAAACAACAGTCCTACCATTAAAAACAGATAAATTAAATGTTTTTCCATAATGATTTAATTAATTATTACACTGTTCATGAGAGCCGCTAAGAATTTCATTGTACTCTTCTATTGAAAGAAATTGAGGATCATAGGACTCGCCCAGGTTATCTAAGTTATTGGTAAATCCCCTTAAATGATTTCTAGAACCACAAGTTAATAGTTCATACATTTCTTTGATATCTTCATGACTTGTATTTATAATAAAACTATTCAAATCATTTATGTCCAGATCCTCTATAGTTGCTCCAGCAATTAAGGCGTCTTCCAGTGATTTTGAAGCTAGATCCGTTAAATCATTATACAGCTCTTGTAAAAGATCATTAGAAAATTTCCCTCTTTCCTCAAAAGACAAATCTTGAATATTGTATTTTTCTAAAATTACCGATACACTATTCATATGCGATTGTTCACTATTCGAAATGTTTTTAAATATCTGCTGACCATATAAGTCGTAAGAAAATAAATAAACGTCTCTAGCTAGTTTTTCTTCTTCCTTTAAAAATTGCAAATCCTCTATTTCTTGCAGTGAGAGTTCATCTAACACATCTTCTACCTCATCTGAGCTATCACATCCAACAAATGCTGTTACTATAAAAATTAAAATTAGTTTTTTCATTATAAATTATCTTTAAATATTAAGTTTAAAAATGTGCAAAAATTATTCCATTTCTAACATTTTTTGGTTACCTGAGTCACATAGCATTTTATTAATAATCGAACTCAGTCCATCAATGAGCAAGCTCATATTATCTATTTTGATAACTGTAATTTTTAGTTATATGATAGGTCATAAGTAATCAATTGTTGGTGAAAAACACCAACAATGGCTACTATAAAATGAAAGAAAAAACAGAAAATTTACTGCTTGAATATAGATACATTGAGAAGTTAGTTATATGATAGGTTTAAAGGAATCCTAATGTTGTATTTTTACAATTAATTACGATATATGCGAAGCTCAAAAGAGAATTTACTGGTTTTATATGAAGACAATCATTTAATAATCGTCAATAAAAAAGTAGGTGACATAGTACAAGGAGATAAGACAGGAGACAAACCCTTGAGTGATGTTGTAAAAGAATACATCAAAGACAAATACAACAAACCCGGTAAAGTTTTTTTAGGAGTTGTCCATCGATTAGACAGACCCACAAGCGGCATCGTTATTTTTGCGAAAACATCTAAAGCTCTTGAACGCTTGAATAAAATGCTCCGCGAAAAAACGATTGCCAAAACCTATTGGGCAATTGTTAAAAACAAACCAATAAAGGAAAGCGAAACGCTTGTACAATACCTTAAAAAGAATCCTAAAAATAATAAGTCTACTGCCTATCCTAAAGAAACAGAAGGTGCTAAAAAAGCAGTGTTGCATTACAAAGTAATAAAAGAATTGAACACCCATTACTTGCTCGAAATCGATTTGGAAACTGGTAGGCACCATCAAATTAGATGTCAGTTAGCAAATATTGGATGCCCAATTAAAGGGGACTTAAAATATGGCTTTGATAGAAGCAATAAAAATGGCGGCATTCATTTACACGCGAGAAAAATTGAATTTTTGCACCCTGTGAGCAAGGAAAATATAAAAATTGACGCACCACTCCCCACAGATCCAGTTTGGGATGCTTGTACAACTCCCTCATCCTAAAGACTTTTAAATTCGATGAAGATGTAGGGTTCTCAATTTAGGCAAGATTAAACACACCAAACATATTTAGCAGTATAAGCTATCTCTGTTTATGGAAACTATCAATAAGAAAAAATTTATCTACAAAATAAACCTGCAAGGTTTTGAAAACTTTGCAGGTTAGCATTTCTAACAGGCATCTACCAGTTCAAAATTTAAACAATTTTAATCATCGCAGTCATTGATTCTCTCAGCTCAGCACCAATAATTTCGACAGGATGATAACGAATTTCATCGTTAATCGCAATTAATTCTTGATTGTCGATTCCATTATCTCTACCAGCACCATAGTGAGTGCCAATAACATCAATATCTATATTATCCATAAAATCAGCCAATAAAGGCTTACAAGCATGATCAAACAAATAGCAGCCATATTCTGCCGTATCCGATATAGTTGCGTTCATTTCGTATAATTTTTTACGTGCAATAGTATTCGCGATCAAAGGAGTTTCATGCAAAGACTCGTAGTATGCCGACTCTTCAATAATACCAGCTTCAACCATAGTTTCGAAAGAAAGCTCAACACCAGCTCTAACAAATGCAATCATTAAAACGCCGTTGTCAAAATATTCTTGTTCAGAAATTTCATCAGTTGTTGCTGCAGTTTTTTCAAAGGCAGTTTCACCAGTGGCTGCGCGCCATCCTAACAAGTTTTTATCATCATTGGCCCAATCTAACATCATAGTTTCAGAAAAATGACCGCTAATAATATCATCCATATGTTTCTGAAACAAGGGGCGCATAATTACTTTTAGATCTTCTGATAATTGAAACGCTTTTAATTTTGCCGGATTAGACAATCTGTCCATCATATTGGTAATTCCACCATGCTTTAATGCTTCCGTTATGGTTTCCCAACCATATTGTATGAATTTCGAAGCATAATTCGGATCGATTCCTTTTTCAACCATTTTATCAAAACTCAAAATAGAACCAGTTTGTAAGACACCACATAAAATGGTCTGCTCTCCCATTAGATCGGATTTTACTTCAGCGACGAAAGAAGAATCTAATACTCCTGCTCTATCACCACCTGTTGCTACGGCATATGCCTTGGCTTGATCAAATCCAACTCCGTTAGGATCATTTTCAGGATGCACGGCAATTAATGTTGGCACGCCAAATCCACGTTTGTATTCCTCTCTAACTTCTGATCCAGGACATTTTGGAGCAACCATGATGACAGTAAGGTCTTTACGTACTTGCATTCCTTCTTCAACAATATTAAAACCATGTGAATAAGATAAGGTGGCATCTTTTTTCATCAAAGGTATAATGGCATTTACAACTGTAGTATGTTGTTTGTCGGGTGTTAAATTACATACCATATCAGCGGTAGGAATCAGCTCTTCATAGGTTCCAACCTTAAATCCATTTTCACTAGCATTTTTAAATGATTGTCGTTTTTCTTTAATGGCCCCTTCACGGAGGGCATAAGATATATCTAATCCGGAATCTCTCATGTTCAGTCCCTGATTCAGTCCTTGAGCACCACAACCTACGATCACCACTTTTTTACCTTTTAAAGCTCCAATTCCATCCAAAAATTCCGAAGAATCCATAAATCTACATTTTCCTAATTGTGCTAATTGATCTCTTAAAGATAATGTGTTAAAATAATTTGACATTTTAATATTTTTAGTTTTATTTAATTCAATTGTTTTATTAACAGTTCAGATATTTTCATTTCATTCTTAGTTACTGATATTCTTCCTGATCGAACAAATTGCATAATTCCGTAGGGCAATAACGCATTGTATAATTTTTCAATCTCTTCTCTCCTACCTGATTTTTCGATCACAAAAAATTCTCTGGAAACAGTAATTATTTGCGCATTGCTTTTCTTTATAATATTCTGAATCTGCCGCTTATCAAAAAGCAAGGATGATTTCACTTTGAACAGTGCAGATTGCAAATAAATAGATTGGCTATTTGTATGATAGTAAGCCTTTATTACCTCAATTTGTTTTTCTATTTGTCCAATAATTTTTTTTATTTGTTCCTTCGATGTGTTAACTACAATAATAAATCGTGACACATGTTCAATTTCCGAGTCAGACACGGTCAAACTCTCAATATTAATATGCCTCTTTAGTAAAATGGCTGAAATTCTATTCAATAATCCCAGATTATTTTCTGTATAAATCGATATGGTGTAAGTTTCGTTTTTCATCTGTTTAAAATTTTGTAATTATCAAGAAATAAGTTAATTATAAACCTGCCCGTCTGGCAGACTGGTTTATTCATGTTCGTTTCATAATTTTATTTTAATCTGATATCTGAAACTGATGCGCCGGTTGGTATCATAGGAAATACATTCCCTTCTTTCTCTACCATAATTTCTAACAAATAAGATTCATTGGATGCCATCATTTCTGCAATTCCATTAGCTAAATCTTCTCTTTTTTCAACTCTATTGGCAATCAAACCATATCCCTCCGCAATTTTTACAAAATCCGGATTTGTCATCACGGTAGAGGCATATCTTTTATCAAAAAACAATTCTTGCCATTGTCTTACCATTCCTAAAAATTCATTATTTAAAATGATAATTTTTAAGGGTACTTTAGTTTGTAAAACAGTTCCTAACTCTTGAATGTTCATTTGAAAACTACCATCCCCAATAATAGCGATCACATCTCTCTCCGGTACACCCATTTTAGCCCCTATTGCTGCAGGCAAAGCAAATCCCATTGTTCCCAATCCTCCTGAAGTAATTTTACTTTTAGATTGATTAAATTTTGCATACCGGCTTGTAATCATTTGATGCTGACCAACATCCGACACTAGGATTGCATCTCCTTTAGTTTCATCGTTTAACAGGGTCAAAACTTCCGTCATTGTTATACCTTCTCCTTCATTTGGGTTCTGTTGAGAATGAATAACTTCATTATATTCTATATTGTACAGATCATCAAATTTTTGATGCCAGGATTCATGTTTATTCTCTTTTATCATGGGTAGAATTTCAGTCAACGTATCCTTAACATTTCCAAGAACAGCAATATCTGTTTTTACATTCTTATCAACCTCTGCGGGGTCAATTTCAAAATGGATTATTTTAGCCTGTTTGCCATAAGTTTCTAAATTACCTGTTACCCGATCATCAAAACGCATTCCAATGGCTATTAGCACATCACACTCATTTGTTAAAACATTCGGCGCATAATGTCCATGCATCCCTACCATACCATAAAATAAATTATGATCAGTTGGGATTGCTGACAAGCCTAATAGTGTTGATGCCGAAGGGATGTCCGCCTTTTCAATAAAAGCCTTGAATTCTTCTTCAGCCTTTCCTAAAATTACACCCTGACCAAATACAACAAAAGGTTTCTTTGCTTTATTAATAATATCAGCTGCAGCCTTTATTTTAGCCGTTTCCATTTTCGGAACAGGTGTGTAACTTCTTATTTCTTTGCATTTCTTATACTCAAAATCCAACTCGCCAAACTGTGCGTCTTTTGTAATATCGATCAATACCGGACCCGGTCGACCAGATTTTGCAATATAAAATGCTTTTGCAATCACTTCAGGAATTTCAGCCGCATTGGTAATTTGATAGTTCCATTTCGTAACAGGAGTTGAAATACTAATTATATCCGTTTCCTGGAAGGCATCGCTTCCTAAGAGAGGAGATGAAACCTGACCTGTTATACAAACTAAAGGAGTAGAATCAATTTGAGCATCTGCTATACCTGTTATTAAATTGGTAGCTCCGGGTCCTGAAGTTGCTATTGCTACACCAACTCTACCCGTAGCCCGTGCAAACCCTTGTGCAGCATGAACAGCACCCTGTTCATGACGTGTTAAAACATGGTGTAATTCGTCTCTATACTTATAAAATTCATCGTATACCGGCATGATTGCACCACCAGGATATCCGTAAATTAAATTAGCATTTTCAGCCAGTAAACATTTTACAACAGCTTCCGCTCCCAAAATTTTTATTGTACTAGTTTGTTTCACTTTTCTTTTAGTTTTTGTAATTGTTTCCATAATTAATTGTTTATGGTTATTATTTTTACTATTTACTTTTTACTTTAAAACTTATCTGTAACACAACCCTCTGATGCTGAGGACACTGTTTTAGCATATTTGTACAAAACTCCTCTTGTTGCTTTTAACTCTGGTTGTTTCCAATCAGCTCTTCTTTTTGTCAGTTCTTCTTCAGAAACTTCCATAGTTATAGTATTCTTAACTGCATCAATTGTAATGATATCTCCATCTTTAACCAATGCAATGTTACCTCCTTCTTGAGCCTCCGGAGATACGTGACCGACTACAAAACCGTGCGACCCACCAGAGAATCTCCCATCCGTGATCAGGGCAACCTCCTTACCCAAACCGGCTCCCATAATGGCCGCTGTTGGTTTCAGCATTTCCGGCATACCCGGGCCTCCTTTTGGTCCTTCATATCTAATAACGATAACATCTCCTTTAGATACTTCTCCGTTCCTAATACCATCATTTGTTTCAAATTCTCCTTCAAAAACCCTTGCCGGCCCGGAAAACCTTAGGCCTTCCTTACCCGTAATTTTGGCAACCGCTCCTTCTTTAGCTAAATTTCCGTACAGAATGCGCAGATGACCAGTTTCTTTTATTGGTTTCTCTAGAGGATGTATAATATCCTGATCTTTTTTCAGATCTTTCGCAACACCTAAGTTCTCAGCCAGTGTTTTTCCTGTTACCGTCATACAATCTCCATGTAGCAAACCATTTTCCAACATATATTTTAATACTCCCGGAACGCCACCTATTTCATGCAAATCTTCCATGACATATTTCCCGCTTGGTTTTAGATCGGCGATAAAAGGAGTAGATTCGCTGATTTGTTGAAAATCCTCCAGCGTAAATTCTATTTGTGCAGCTTGTGCAATGGCTAAAAAGTGTATTACCGCATTAGTTGAACCTCCTAATATAATTACCAAACGAACGGCATTTTCTATAGATTTACGAGTAACAATATCCGAAGGTTTAATATCATTTTCCATCAAATAACGCAATGCTTTTCCTGCAGAAATACATTCTGCTTCTTTGCTATTACTTACAGCGGGATTTGATGAATTATATGGCAATGACATTCCCAAGGCTTCAATTGCCGATGCCATAGTATTTGCTGTATACATTCCTCCACAGGCACCTGCTCCCGGACATGCTTTTCTAATAACCTCTTTGTATTCTTTTTCGTCAATTTTTCCGGCAACTTTTTCTCCCCAGGCCTCAAATGCCGATACCACGTCTAGTTTCTTTCCATTATGGCATCCTGCCGCAATTGTACCTCCATATACCATTATCGAAGGGCGGTCCAAACGTAACATCGACATTAAGGCACCGGGCATATTTTTATCACATCCTACAACTGTAATTACAGCATCATAATTCATCGCTTGTACTACGGTTTCAACAGAATCCGCTATAACATCTCTTGACGGTAATGAAAAACGCATCCCTTGGGTTCCCATAGAAATACCATCGCTAACACCAATTGTATTAAATATCAACCCGATCAAATCAGCTTGCAGTGTTCCTTTTTTAACGTAGGTAGATAGTTCATTGAGATGCATATTACAGGGATTTCCCTCATAGCCCATACTTGCAATTCCAATAAGTGGTTTTTTTAAATCCTCATCACTTAATCCAATAGCATGCAACATCGCCTGAGCGGCCGGTTGTGTTGGATCTTGGGTTACATTTTTACTGTATTTATTCAATTCATTCATTAAAAATTGATGCTATATTTTATTTATTAATTATCACAATTTTTTTAAGATTCTTCAAATTTAAAGTAGCTCAATCGTAATGCTTTGCTATTCTACATACTTTTACAACATCCAATAAATATATATTTTAGATATCTTGTTGTATATCAATATGTTGAAACTCATTATTTACAAGGTTTAAACCAAAAAAAAACCTTCCGTTTTGGAAGATTTAACCGGCTGGTCCTATTCAAACAACCCTCTCCTTTATTATTTCAAAATGAAATAATTATTTGGTTGATAATATCGTTGTAAAAATTATTTCCAAACATACCATTAGACTTACTAAAAACTAAATATTATTAACCTATTTATCATTAGACAAGGATTTCCTTTTAATTACAGATTCTACCGAAATGTCTTCAATATTGCTTTCCAGCCATGAAATAATATCTAAATACATAAAAGATCGTTTTTCATAAGGATGGTTTTCATAAGTCACCAGATCATCGTGCAAACTTATAAAAGCATTTTTCAAATCGTGTGGAAAAATAGTGCTTAAACTTCTGAGAAAAGTAATTATTTTTTTCTGAACGATATGGAGCTCATTCATTTTAATCAGAAACTTATAAGTTGATCTGATCAAAGCATCCAAATTTTGATCTAATCCTGCCTCATAATGCGCTACAAGGTTTAGTATTCTAGAAAAACACAAGAGATCTTCACGCATTTTTAACTCTTTGTTCTTAATTATTTTCTCCAGATAAAATATACATTTTTCATAATTGGAGGCACCAAAGTACATACTCGCTATTTTATAATAAAAAACCATAACGTGATGTGCATCAATTTTATGTTTATAAAGCTCCAATTGTTCCAAAACATCTGGAATAAAATCAACACCTTTTGTAAAATCGCCTTCTAAGAAATAAAGGTTTATCTTATTCAAGTAGAGGTTAAGAAATGCAAGAGATTCAGTATTCTCATTTAAAAGAAAATTATGCTGCTCAATCTCTGTCTCTAAATAATTTAAGGTAGATTTAAATTTAGATTGATGTCTTATTAAAAATAATGATTCCAGCAAATAATTAATTCCCTTTAAATAAAAAACAGGATTGGTATTTTTCATTTTAGGATTGTAATAAAACAGATCTACCCATTTTTGAGAGTACTTATAACAGGCGACAAAATCTTGAATGATAAAATTATACCATAAATAAGCCTTATAAAGGAATAATTTCTCTTTGATACCTAATTTCTTATAATCGTAACTTGGCAGATTAGCCTCAAAATATGTTTTAATCTCCAAATAATCTTCATTCGATCTAACATATCCTTTTTTAAGAAGTAAACTATATAATTGCAAGGACAGGTCTGAAAGTTTACTCAAAAGTGAATTTCTAATACTCAATTCTTTCGACAATAAGATCAAATCATCGGCACGGGTAATCATACTTCTAGTAATGTACTGAGATTCAATAATTTTCTCCAGTTCTACAATCTCATATGCCAAAGTATTCTCCTCATGATACATGGCTAAACTCTTTGCTTTATCCAGAATTTTTAAACTTTGTTTATGCAATCCCTTATTGTAAAGAATTGTAGCAAAATCCAGCTGTTCTCTAATTTGTGTTTTTGTATTTTGATGGAAAGGATTTAAACGTAAACTAACTAAAATTTGTTTATACAAATGCGCCTTTGAATTAGAGATTTGCTGCTTTTTTATATTGGTTTTTTTCAAAATGACCTGCTCATCAAATACCTCCATTTTATCCAAAACAGAAAATAATGCCATAAAATTTTTCTCAGAATTCCCCCCTAGTCTTCCGGCGTATAATTTAAATTGCCTCTTCTCGGACTTGGACAAGGATTTAACCAGTAAAAAAAGTGCATCATTTTTTTCCATAGACATCGTAATAAAATGCTTGTAACTAATTGTTTTTGTATGCTTTATGTCATTCAAAAACAACTTGAATATAGTAATCAATAAAAATCAATTCACCTATTAATAGTATCATCAATTTATATTTGATTATTCAAAAGTGATAAAAAATATTTAATAATGAGCAAAAATAAAGTCCAAATATTCGATACTACCCTTAGAGATGGGGAGCAGGTCCCTGGTTGTAAATTAAATACTGAAGAAAAAATAGTTATTGCAGAAAGGCTGGACATACTGGGTGTGGACATTATTGAAGCTGGATTTCCAATTTCAAGTCCTGGTGATTTTAACTCCGTAGTTCAAATATCAAAAATCGTAAAAAATGCTACTGTTTGTGGTCTTACACGAGCTAATGAAAAAGATATTGATGCTGCAGCCGAGGCCTTGAAATATGCTATTAAACCGAGAATTCATACGGGTATTGGCACATCAGAATCACATATTAAATACAAATTCAAATCAACTCCCGAAAAAATTATTGAGAGAGCTAAAGAAGCGGTCAAATACGCTAAAAAATATGTTGAAGATGTAGAATTTTATGCGGAAGACGCGGGAAGAACGGATAATGAATATTTGGCCAGAGTGTGCGAGGAGGTAATCAAGTCAGGGGCTACGGTATTAAATATTCCGGACACTACAGGCTATTGCTTACCTGAAGAGTATGGAGCTAAAATGAAATATCTAATGGAAAATGTAAGAGGAATAGAAAATGTTATTCTTTCTTGTCATTGTCATAATGATCTGGGACTGGCAACGGCAAATTCGATTGCGGGAGCTCAAAATGGTGCACGACAAATTGAGTGTACAATTAATGGTATTGGTGAGAGGGCAGGAAATACGGCTTTAGAAGAAGTAGTAATGATTATGAAGCAGCACCCCTACTTGGACCTGGTTACAGGTATAAATACTAAATTATTGTACAGCACAAGTAAAATGGTGCAACAACATATGGGATTGGTTGTACAACCAAATAAGGCTGTGATCGGCGACAATGCATTTGCACATAGCTCCGGAATCCACCAGGATGGCGTTATAAAAAATAGAAAAACTTATGAAATAATGGACCCGGAAGAGGTAGGGGTCAATGAATCATCAATAGTTTTGACTGCTCGAAGTGGTAGAGCCGCTTTAGCATATAGAGCGAAAAATTTGGGTTATGAATTGACGAAGATACAATTAGATATTGTCTATCCTGAATTCTTACGATTTGCAGATGTGAGGAAGGAAATCCAAAATGATGATATTCATGAAATAATTCAGACAACTAAAGTGTTTGCGAATAATGTGGAAGCTTAATTTTTAACAAAAATGAAACGAGCATGATAAACCCACCTGCAGCATGGGCGGGTTTAATCAATTATTTCACTAAAGGAAATGATTAAATTTTTTATGAGAGAGTGAAGCGCAATTTTTTAATTAACTTTGTGTAAATATTTACAAAAATTTAAACAAGTGAAATTAAATATAGCTGTACTGGCCGGAGACGGCATAGGTCCGGAAATTACTGCCCAAGGAGTGAAAGTTTTGGAAGCTATTGCTCAAAAATTTAGACATAGTTTTACATTTAGCAATGCTTTAGTGGGAGGGGTTGCTATAGACAAAACAGGCGATCCACTTCCAAAAGAAACCATAGAAATATGTGAAAATTCGGATGCTATTTTATTTGGCGCTATTGGAGATCCAAAATATGATCATCTGGAAATTAAGAATAGACCGGAACAAGGACTACTCAAACTTAGAAAAAGTTTAGGCTTGTACGTAAATATTCGACCGATAAAAACCTTTAAACCTTTAATTCACAAATCTCCAATTAAGGAAAAAGTAATTGCAAATACCGATTTCATAATTTTTCGCGAATTGAGCAGTGGTATCTACTATGGTGATAAAAATGTGGCGGAAGATGAAAGTTTCGCCTCCGATACTTGTTATTATTCTACAGATGAAATTGACAGAATTACACACTTTGCATTTCGATCAGCTAAGTCCCGGAGGAAAAAACTTACACTTGTCGATAAATCAAATGTTTTGGAAACTTCCAGATTATGGCGAATTAGAGTGAAAGAGATTGCTAAAGAATATCCGGACGTTAGTGTATTTTTCTTGCATATTGATAAAGCTGCTATGGAGCTGGTAATCAATCCACGTAAATTTGACGTTATACTAACAGAGAATTTATTTGGAGATATCTTATCCGATGAAGCCAGTGTGATTTCAGGTTCAATAGGGCTATCTGCTTCTGCATCAATTGGAGAAAATTCTGTATTATTTGAGCCGATTCATGGTTCCTATCCTAAATACAAAGGGAAAAATTTAGCAAATCCTTTGGCTACTATTTTATCAGCGGCAATGTTATTAGAACATTTCAATCTCCATGAAGAGGCCGATGCTGTGAGAAATGCAGT
>DAOUPU010000085.1 GCA_030625995.1 Flavobacteriaceae bacterium | reverse complement strand
TCCGGGAACATACATTGTGTTTTCTTGCACTTTCGCCAAAGGAGGAACCAACGTTATACCCATTTGATTATTAAACCTGTTCGCAACATCACGTGTCATTTCCAAATGTTGTAATTGGTCTTTCCCAACCGGAACGACATCAGCGTCATAAATTAAAATGTCCGCAGCCATTAACATAGGGTAAATAAATAAGCCCGAATTTACATCTTGCAATCTATCGGCCTTATCTTTAAAACTATGAGCTAAAGTCAATCGTTGATAAGGATAAAAACAACTTAAATACCATGCTAACTCCGTCACCTGAGGCACATCACTCTGTCGATAAAAAACAGTTTTATCAACATCCAATCCAAATGCTAACCAGGTGGCGGCTGTGCTATAGGTATTTCTTTTTAAAGCTTCTCCATCTTTAATTTGTGTCAGAGAATGCATATCTGCAATAAATAAAAAAGATTCTTGATCGGAACTTTTCGACATTTCCACAGCCGGAATGATGGCCCCTAATAAATTGCCTAAATGTGGTGTTCCTGTACTTTGTACACCTGTGAGTATTCTTGACATTATCTTTTGTTTAAGGAGCAAAAATACATATTAAAAAGAAAATAAGAATAAATATTAAATTCCTATTTTTGGCACAAATGATATTTTTAAAAAACGTATTCATTCTATTCTGGAGGCTCTGGTTTTTCCTTTGGGCATTTACAACTGTTCTAATTCTTTTACCTGTTTTGGTAATTGTAATTTCCAAGCGCAAATGGTATTCAGTATATTTTAAAATTGCCAGAATTTGGGCAAAAACGATATTGTTCATTATGGGATTTTGGACGAAAATTGAGTTTGAAGAATTTCCTGAAAAAAATAAGAGTTATATGTTCTGTCCAAATCATACTTCCATGATAGACATTATGTTATTATTATCCATCACCAAGAACCCATTTGTATTTGTTGGCAAAAAAGAATTGGGTAATTTTCCATTCTTCGGTTATATATACAAACGAACATCAATATTAGTTGATAGAAACGATTCTCAAAGTAGAGTAAACGTTTTTAATGCTGCACAGAATTGTATTAAAAACAATTTGAGTATTTGTATTTTCCCGGAAGGAAAAGTACCTGATGATGAAAGTATTGTATTAGATCATTTTCAAAATGGAGTTTTTCGGTTGGCAATAGAAAATCAAATACCAATCGTTCCAATGACTTTTTTCGATTGTAAAAAGCGTTTTTCATATACATTTTTTAGCGGTAGACCGGGTGAATTAAGAGTTAAAATTCACAATTTTATAAGTACAAAAGGGACAACTTTGAGTGATAGAAACATCTTAAAGAATAAGATATACAATGTAATTAGGAATTCACTGTTAGCCGACGAAAGCTATATGAAATCAACATTGACCTCCAAAACATATAATTAAATTAGTATGGATGACAACACCTATTATGAGCACAAAGAAGAACAAATAAATGTGATTTCGCATGCGATTGGGCTTGTATTAAGCGTTATTGCTCTTATTTTTTTGATTGTTTATTCCTCAAAATATGGTACGGCAACCCATATCGTAAGTTTCAGTATTTATGGTGCAAGTTTGATCGTTCTGTATTCTGCATCAACTTTCTATCATTATTCCAAAAGCCCCAAGCTAAGATCCAGATTAAATATTTTTGATCATGCCGCAATTTATGTTCTTATCGCTGGGACATACACGCCCTTTACACTGGTGGTATTAAAAGGTTGGGTTGGCTGGACTATTTTTGGAGTTTCATGGGGATTGGCTTTGGTAGGTATTGTTTTGAAACTATTTTATACAGGCAAGTACGATAAAATTTCAACGATTGCCTATGTTCTTATGGGTTGGTTAATTGTTCTTGCAATAAAACCATTAATAAATAATTTTTCTTTCGACGGCTTGATTTGGCTTTTATTTGGTGGCATATTTTATACTATTGGAGCTCTTTTATTTATGATGAAGAGTTTGAAATACAATCACGCCATTTTCCATATATTTGTTCTATTGGGTAGTTTTTGCCATTTTATGGCAGTTTTCTTTTATGTTCTGCCACGTGATAATTTCTAATATTCTTTTTTTTTGTTCTACTTTTATTTTAATGGTAAAAAATATTTTTGATTTTGATTAATGAAACTGCAAATAATGAGTTAATGCAACAAGGAAACAATGCGTAAATAATTCAACATTAAATCACCATTTATGTATATTTTATTTAAACTAATTATTTTATTCTCTCATTAAAACAATTAATCATTAGCACATTTGTTATTATACCCCTTAAATTTATGGTCACACCCTTTTTTAATGCTCCTCCTGATGTAAATATCTTGTCAAATGCATAGACAGATCGAGCAAAATTATTTTGGCATTACCGTTTCGTTCGATATGATACAAGGCGTCTTCAATTGCTGCATTTATATCTTCAATATTTGCACCATGTACAAAAGGAGCAAATTTTTTCAAATCAAAATTAGAGGTTTGTGATTCAAAAAAAACCAAATCACCTGCATTATAATTAGTTAATAATGCTTGTCGAAAAAAATGGGAACAATACTTTAAAAATCTCTTTTGAGTTTCTCTGCCAGTCTTGGATATTTCCTCACTCCATTTTATTAAATCTTGAACCACACTAGCATTACCTTTAGCCCTAAAAGCCGATCTTACCCAAGCGATAAACCATTTTTCAAAAATTTGTTCAGTATCATCATTGTGAATCAGATGCAAAGCCTTATTCCAGTTCCCGTTTGATTGATGAGAGATTTTCGCTGCTTGATTGTCATCGATGGCGTGTTCTAAAATCAATGTATTCTTTATATCACTTTCACTAAGTGCCCTAAAATGTAAAACCTGACATCGTGATAGTATGGTTTTAATAATTCGTTCTTCGTTCTCTGTGATCAGAAGTAAAAGGGTGTCTTTTGGCGGTTCTTCTATTAATTTAAGCAATTTATTAGCCGCCGCAATATTCATTTTCTCGGCCATCCAGATAATCATTACTTTATAACCTCCTTCGTACGATTTTAAAGATAATTTTTTAACAATATCTTCAGCCTCATCTACTCCTATTTGACCTTGTTTATTTTCAATTCCTAAGTCCTGATACCAATTGAACAAGCTTCCATAAGGATTTGTTCCAAAAAAAATTCTCCAGTCTTCGTAAAATTTACTGCTAATCGGATGCTTTTTTACTCGTTCATTTACCGCAACGGGAAAAGCAAAATGCAGATCAGGGTGTGCTAACTTTTCAAATTTTAAATTGCAGGTCTGGTCACCTGTGTTGTTCTCACCATTAGTATTCCCACATAAAATATATTGGGCATAAGCTATCGCCATTGGCAAGGCTCCACTCCCTGTGGGAGCAACAAATAATTGGGCATGAGCTATCCTACCATTTGATACGGTCTGTATCAAATGTTTTTTTATGCTTTCCTGCCCAATAATATCTTTAAACAACATAGATGACGATTCTAATTTACAAAGGAACTAAAAAGTTAGGAGTTATTTACTCTATCAAATACAATTTTGATTTCGTTTTTTTTCTAATTCAACTGATCAAAAAAGAGTATTTTTGCCAAGTTTTACGCTCGAAATACCGAAATATAATTCTGAATAATTATTATGGTCATTGTTACTTTGCAAAGAAAAAAATGTATCGGATGTAATTATTGTGTTGAATTGGCGCCTAAACAGTTTCAAATGTCCAAAAAAGACGGTAAGTGCGTATTACTACATACTAAAGATAAAAAAGGTTTTTTTACCTTGAAATCACCAGATGTTTCAATTCATGAAAATGTATTAAAGGCAAAGGAAGCATGTCCTGTAAATATAATAAGCGTAAAGTTAAAATGACTTTAAACCTGAGTTGGAACTACGCTTTGCCCACAGCTTCAGATAATTATATATTAGACGACTCAAATTTTCGATGGACTATCGGGATAATTCAAGGAAATTTGAGGAAGTATAGATTATAATTATAGAAGCCCGCTCGCTCGTAAGCCAATAGCACAACACCTTTGAACTAAAAATTACTAGATATAATTCACTATATCTTCCTGATTTTAGCATCAAATCTCTTGCGCTCTTGGCTTTCTGTGATCCAAATCTCAGGTCTAACTCAGGTTTTGATTTTTATTAATCAATATTGAGTATATTTACGCCTATAAAATCGAACTTTTTTTGAGAATTTAGATATTTCTCAATTCAAAATATATAAAACTTATGAGCTGCAACTCGTGCTCAACTTCTGCTAATGGGATGCCTTTGGGCTGTAATAATAATGGCGCATGTACTTCCGGAAGTTGCGATAAACTTACTGTATTTGACTGGTTATCAAACATGACCTTGCCAAATGGTCAAAAGCCATTTGATATTATTGAGGTTAGATTTAAGAATGGCAGAAAGTCGTTCTATAAAAATAAAAAAAACCTAAATCTGTGTATAGGAGATATTGTTGCTGTTGAAACTTCTCCCGGTCATGATATTGGTGTGATTACCCTTATGGGTGAATTGGTAAAGATTCAAATGAAGAAAAAAGCTGTTTCCAGCGGAAGTGAAGAAATAAAGCAAATCTATCGAAAGGCCTCTCAAAAAGATATTGATAAATGGATCCTTGTACGAGAAAAAGAGCCTGAAGTTCAAAAAAAATCTAGATTAATGATTAGCCGATTAGGCTTAAAAATGAAGTTGTCCGATATTGAATTTCAGGGGGATGGAAATAAAGCCACTTTTTATTATACCGCGGATGATCGAGTTGATTTTAGACAATTAATTAGAGAATTAGCCGGAACCTTTAGTATTCGGGTTGAAATGAAACAAGTTGGGCTCCGTCAGGAGGCTGCTCGATTAGGCGGCATTGGTTCTTGTGGTCGAGAACTTTGCTGTTCCACATGGTTGACTGATTTTAGATCGGTCAGTACTTCTTCAGCAAGGTACCAACAACTCTCACTAAATCCTCAAAAATTAGCTGGCCAATGTGGTAAGTTAAAATGTTGTTTGAATTATGAATTGGATTCCTACCTGGATGCGTTAAAAAAATTTCCCAGAACGGATACCTATTTACAAACAGAAAAAGGGGTTGCTGTATTCCAAAAAATGGATATTTTTCAGGGGTGGTTATGGTATGCATATAAAGAGAATTCCGTTCATTGGATTAAATTGGAAGTTGAACAAGCCAATCAAATTATTGCTCTAAATAAGGAAAATAAAAAAGCATTGAGCTTGGAGGAATATTCAATGGATCTGGAGGTTGAAACAGTAGAAAAATCAATTTTTTCTGATGTTGTTGGTCAGGATAGTCTGACCAGATTTGATAAACCAAAACGGAAAAATAAAAGAAGAAAAAACAGGAAATCTCGAAATTTTAGTTCGAAGAACAGGAAAAAATAAATTTGAAATATAAGTGATTGATGCAATTGACTAAAAGAAAATCTCATCTGCGAAATATTATATTAATTGTTAGCGTTACTCTTTATATGGTTTCTTGTTCGGATAAAGTAGTTTTTGACAAATACCGAAGTATGGAAGATTCGAAATGGCATAAGGATTCCATTATTAATTTTTCGTTTAATTCTGTGGATACAATAAATAAGAATAATATCTACATCAATCTTAGAAATAATAAGGATTATGAATTTAGTAATCTGTTTCTTATTGTTGGTATTCAGTTTCCAAATAATTATCAAATAGTCGACACTTTAGAATACGAAATGACATCACTAAATGGAAATTTCTTGGGAACCGGGATCACAGATATCAAAGAAAATAAATTAGAATATAAAACGAATGTGATATTTCCGTACAAAGGAGATTACAGTATTCATGTTCAACATGCTATGCGTAAAACCAGGAAAGTAGAAGGGCTTATTTACCTTAACGGGATTACAGATGTTGGAGTACAAATTGAAAAGACAAATTAGAAATGGCGAATAAAAAGATTAAAAATACTTCCTCAAAATTCACAAAATGGCTATGGAAGATATTTGCAGCTGCTATAGTATTTGTATTTGTCATTTTTCTTCTTGCTTCCTTAGGAGTCTTTGGTAAATTACCCACTTTTGAAGAATTAGAGAATCCTGAAAATAATTTGGCAACGGAGGTTATTTCTTCAGATGGCATTACACTTGGAAAATATTTTCGTGAAAACCGTACTCCGGTTAAATTTAAGGATCTGCCACAGACCTTGATTGAGGCATTGGTTGCTACCGAAGATGAACGATTTTATACGCATTCTGGAATTGATGGAAAAGGAACAACAAGAGCTGTCCTTAAATTTGGACAGGATGGTGGTGCTAGTACGATTACCCAGCAATTGTCGAAAATGTTGTTCACTAAAAGGGCCTCAGGTAATATTTTCAAACGCGTAATTCAGAAGGCAAAAGAGTGGATAATCTCCATTCAACTGGAGCGACAATACACAAAAAATGAAATTATTACCATGTACTTTAATAAGTATGATTTTGGTCATAATGCTGTTGGAATAAGATCTGCCGCCAGGATTCATTTCGGTAAAGAACCTTCTGAACTAACAATAGAAGAATCTGCAATGCTTGTAGGCATGCTTAAAAATTCATCCTTGTACAATCCTATGCGTAGACCCGAAATGGTTGAACAAAGAAGAAATGTAGTACTTAAACAAATGACTCGGAATGAATTTATTTCAGAGCATGAGAAAGATTCCTTACAAAAATTACCATTGAAGTTGGATATTAATCTAGAAGGTCATAGCGATGGTACTGCAACATATTTTAGAGAATATTTACGTGATTATATGAAAGCATGGATAAAGAGTAATCCAAAGCCAAATGGTGAGAGTTACAATATTTATCGCGATGGTTTGAAAATTTACGTTTCGCTGGATTCCAGGATGCAAAAATATGCAGAGGAGGCCATGTCGGAACATATGAGTAATTTACAGCGTGTTTTTTATAAACAGCAAAAGGGCAACAAAACAGCTCCTTTTTATGACCTGACCAAGGAACAAATTAAGGGAACGATGCTTTCTGCCATGAAAAGATCGGATCGCTGGAGGAAAATGAAAAAAGCGGATAAATCTGAAAAAGAAATTTTAGAATCATTTCAGACTGAAACCGAAATGAAAATATTTTCCTGGAAAGGCGATATAGATACAATAATGACACCTTATGATTCTATCAGATATAACAAGGAGATTCTGCAATCCGGTCTTTTGTCTACAGATCCTCAAACGGGACATGTAAAAGCTTGGGTTGGTGGCATTAATTATAAACATTTTCAATATGATCATGTTAAGCAGGGGAAACGTCAAGTAGGATCTACTTTTAAGCCCTTTGTTTATGCTACTGCAATAAATCAGTTACGTCTGTCTCCTTGTGATGAATTTCCAAATACACCATATACAATTCCTGCAGGGAAATATCATTTGGATGAAGATTGGACACCAAGAAATTCCGGAGAAAAATATGGTGGTTCCCGAACTTTAAAAAATGCATTGGCAAATTCAATTAATGTTATTTCTGCAAATTTAATAGACCAAACGACCCCTCAAAATGTTGTCAGGTTGGCTAAAAATCTTGGAATAGAATCAAAGATTGTAGCAGTACCATCTATAGCTTTAGGTACTATAGATTTAAGCCTATATGAATTGTTAGGAGCGCTTAGTACCTTCGCAAATAAGGGAATGTATATTAAACCAATGATGATCTTACGCATTGAGGACAAAAACGGAACAGTATTGGAGGAATTTACGCCAAAAACCAAAGAAGTTCTAAATGAAGAAATTGCTTATACTGTTGTAAATCTGATGGAAGGCGTTACCAGATCTGGCTCAGGAATTAGACTGAGAACTGAATCCGGAAAATACCCGGATAGTGTTGTAACAGGATATCCCTATAAATTCCAAAATGCTATAGCAGGAAAAACCGGGACAACTCAAAATCAATCGGATGGCTGGTTTATGGGAATCGTACCAAACCTGGCCACCGGTGTATGGGTTGGTGCCGAAGATAGATCTGTTCATTTTACAGATATTATAAGAGGTCAGGGTGCTACAATGGCCTTGCCAATATGGGCATTATATATGCAAAAATGTTATTCAGATGAAGATCTGAACGTTAGTCAGGAAGAATTTGAAAAACCGGAAAATCTTACCATAAAAATTGACTGTTTCTCAGCCTCAGAGGAAACGGAAGATGATGAAGAAGAAACAACACCCACAAAACCGACAGATGATATAGATTTTTAAGATGACTTCAAAAGCTTCATGGATACCATCAACCGAGACTATTAAAAAAAGTAATATTTATAAAATGATGCTGCTTAATGGTTTTGATAAGTATGAAGATTTTTGGCAATGGTCGGTGAATGAAAAATTGAAATTCTGGTCACAAACAATCGATACACTTGATATTAAGCTAAATCATAACTATAGTACACTGGTGTCTACTATTGCGGATGTAGAAAATTCTACGTGGCTCAAAGGGGCTAAATTAAATATTGTAGATTCTTGTTTTCAAAATACTGAAGAATATCCTGCTATAACTTACAAACAAAAAGATGGAACTCTTACTTTCGTTTCTCAAGGGAAGTTGAAAAGTACTGTAAATCAAATTGCAAACGGTTTAAAAGGTCTAGGTCTTAGCAAAGGAGATTATATAGCCATATGTATGCCCATGACTGTGGAAGCCGTTGCTATCTATCTCGCCGCAATAAAAGCCGGTAATCCGGTAGTTACCATTGCTGATAGCTTTACGGTAAATGAAATAGAGGTCAGATTAACTTTAACAAAACCTAAGGTAATATTTACACAAAGTAAGATGTTCAGAATGGGAAAAACCCTCCCCTTATACAATAAAATTACAGCTGCAAAGGCACCTAAAATAATTATTATTGATACTGATAATGAACGAATTGCCTTAAGAAAAGACGATCTTTATTATGAAGATTTTATATCTCATAATGATAACTTTGAGACTGTAGTTCAAAACCCCAATGATACAATTACTGTGCTCTTTTCATCAGGAACAACAGGAGATCCTAAAGCGATTCCTTGGAATCATACCACAGCAATCAAGGGAGCTTCTGATGGGTTTTACCATCAAAATATTCAAAAAAATGATGTTGTTTGCTGGCCAACAAATCTGGGCTGGATGATGGGACCATGGTTAGTATTTGCAACCTTAATAAATAAGGCAACGATTGCATTATATTACGATGCTCCTTTAGGAACAGAATTTGGACAGTTTGTTCAGGAAGCAAAAGTGAACATGTTAGGTGTAATTCCAAGTATTGTAAGACATTGGAAAAACACAAAGTGTATGGAAACTCTGGACTGGAGTAATATAAAGTGCTTTAGTTCTACAGGCGAAGTTTCTAATCCTAAGGAAATGGAATACCTTATGAATTTAGCCGGAAACAAACC
>DAOUPU010000055.1 GCA_030625995.1 Flavobacteriaceae bacterium | reverse complement strand
AATCTTCTGAAGCCCTATGAGTTGTTGTAAAAACTCGACCACTTGCCCCGTTTTCAAATTGATATTTCCGAACCCAAGCAACTGGCATTTCTTCTTTTGATAGGTCTGGATTCGAATCTTGCTAAATGATGTTTTTTGGGGCTTAGATATGAATGTTCCATAAAAAGAAAATGTAGATTTTGTTGGTGAATTTAAACCATCTGCTTACTGATTTAGAAAAATTAGTATTGGGATCAAAAACAACTAAAAACAGCCTGCTTTTTAGCTATTGCATCAACATTTTATATAAAAAAAGCTTCCCATAAAATGAGAAGCTTTGTGCGGGCGAAAGGACTTCCGCCAAATTAGTTATTAGAGTTAGGTTAGATGAATCAGCTAAGGCGGATAAACTTCTCGTCCTTTCGCCAACCTATTTACAAACTAATTAATAGAATAAAAAAAAGCCCTTCATTTAGAAGAGCTTTTTTGTGCGGGCGAAAGGACTCGAACCTTCACACCGTGAGGCACTAGATCCTAAATCTAGCGTGTCTACCAATTTCACCACGCCCGCATCTATTGGAGTGTCTGCCTCCCGATAACTATCGGGATTCACCACGCCCGCAAAATTGAGTGTGCAAATATAATCAAATTTATAAATTACAATAAGCGTTTTATTAAAATAATTTGTTAGGAATTTATATAATTTATTTGTTGGTTTTCTGTCTTGAACTATATTGATAATCAATACCCCATTAAACCAAATATTTTTTTATACATGCATCCATAAAATCTTTGTTTTCTATTGCCAATCGGGAAAATTCGAAGAGACTATTGCATCGATCCAAATTCTGATTTTCATAGCGGACTTTATAATAACGGTTGTTTTCTAAAAAATCAGTAAGAGCTCTGATTCCATGTAAAAAAGGTAATAAAATAGCACCTAAAGATAGATGATCGATCTCTGTTTTTGTGAGAATTTTTCCATTCGCAGCAATTCCTTTAATAAAAGACTCGAATATTTTTTGATCAAAATTGATCAATTTTAAATTAATTTCATCTTCTGGAGCCTTGTTCACTATTGTTCTAACCGCATCTCCAAAGTCGTAAAGAAAATAACCGGGCATAATGGTATCAAGATCAATTAAACATAGACTCTTGTTTTCTTTGGAAAATAGTATATTATTTAATTTTGTGTCGTTATGACAAACTCTTACCGGCAATTTAACTTTTTGAAGTTCTAATAACATCGAAATATGCTTTTTTACAAAGGCAATTGGTGCTTTTGCTTTTTCTAGGTTTTCTGGTTTTGCCTTCGGCTTGGCCTCTAAAAATTGACTATATCGAAAAGCTATATTATGAAAATCAACCAGAGTTTCTTGTAATATACTTGGGTCCAAATTTGCTAATAATTTGTGAAACAAACCAATTATTCTACCTGCTTCATAAGCTACTTTTGGATCTGTAGTGGTATTGTACACCTTGCTATTTTTAACATAGGTCATCAACCTCCAAATATCATTATTTTCGTCCTTATAAAATGTCGTTCCTGATTTTGTTTTCTCCAGAACTACTTTTTCATAGTCGCTTGAAGCCAAATTAGGAAGTACCAGATCTATGTTATGAATTAGGGAATCGACCTTTGTAAAAACAGCAGTATTAATTTTTTGTAAAATGAATAATGGCCCGTCCTCTGTAGATACTAAATAGGTGTCATTGATCATTCCATTTGTTAGAGGTTCATAATCATACTCCCCAAGTTTTATGTCAAAATATTTTAGAATCTGATCTAGTTTTTCCATAGCGGGTTTGGGTAATGTTTGTTATGTGTCAATTCTTTTAGTGTATTCATTGCGTTTGATTTATCTTCGGCATAGGTAACACCAAACCAAGAGGTACATTCTTTGGCAGGAATTACTTTGATCAACTTTTTTTCTATCATTTTTTGAATCACATCTGGAATTAAGAGTTCTTCTTTTTCAGAAAGGGTATTTTTTTCTAAAAATGCAATGAATTGTTTTTCAATTTCGCTAAAAATAGTGGAATTAAAAATCCAAAAGTTCATGGATGCCATGTCATGTTCATTAAGCATTGTTCTTGTTGAAATATTAAGAAGAGAACCATTTTCATATCCAATAGTTTTCATTTCCCGGATATTTTTTAGTTCTCCATCTACAAATTCACAAATTCCTCTGGAAACCGTACCAAATTCTGATAAGGTTTCTTTCAGTTGGTAAGGTACAATTCCAAATAAATTAAGGTCATTATTGGTATTAATAAATGTAGAAGCACTTTTAAAAGCGTCATTTCCGTAGTAATCATCAGCATTTATAACAATGAAATAGTTAGAAATATATTCTTTAGCCACCCAAACCGCATGTGCAGTACCCCAGGGTTTTTCTCTTAGCATTTTTTTAGAATTGGTTTTGGGTATGTCAGCTGTTACCTGCGGAATGACATCAAGTTTAATTTCTTTTGGAATTCGCTTTTCTAAATAATCCTTTAGTTCGTCAACATAGTTTTCCTTTGTAATTAGGACGATATGATCAAATCCGTTTTTCAAGGCATCATAAATACTATACTCAAATAAGAATTCTTTTGACGGGCCAAGTTCAGCGAACTGTTTCAATGCTCCATATCTGCTACCACTTCCAGCAGCCATTATCAACAATGTTTTTTTCTTATTTTTCATAAGTATTTTAAGTTCTTGAAACCTCTATTTTTATAAAGATAAATCTATGAATAAAATTATACTTTATTGCTTGAGCTTAATTTATAATTCATCTTTTCTTTATATTTGTTCAACTTAAAAAAAAGAAGAATGAATACAATAAAAACATACGTAAAAAATAATAAAGAACGATTTATCAATGAACTGATTGAGTTGTTGAAAATACCTTCTATAAGTGCTGATTCTGATTACAAAAATGATATTGTAAAAACAGCAAATGCTGTGAAATCGGCTTTGGAAACTGCCGGATGTAAAATAGTTGAACTTTGTGATACACCTGGTAACCCGATAGTTTATGGAGAACATATTATAAACGAAGATTTGCCAACAGTATTGGTTTACGGGCATTATGATGTGCAACCGGCCGACCCGATTGAGCTTTGGGAATCAGCTCCCTTTGAACCTGTAATCCAAATTACAAAATTACATCCGGAAGGCGCAATATATGCGCGCGGTTCTAGCGATGATAAAGGACAAATGTACATGCATATCAAGGCTTTTGAGTTGATGATGCAAACCGATACCTTACCCTGCAATATAAAGTTTATGATAGAAGGTGAGGAAGAGATTGGATCATCAAGTTTGGAATGGTTTGTCAAGCGAAATCAGGATAAACTTAGTAATGATGTCATTCTTATTTCGGATACCGGCATGATAAGTATGGACCAGCCGTCAATAACAACCGGGCTTCGTGGCCTGAGTTATGTGCAAGTGGAAGTTAGAGGGCCAAATAGAGACCTCCACTCTGGTTTATATGGAGGGGCTGTTGCGAATCCTATAAATATTTTAACAAAAATGATTGCTTCTTTGCATGATGAAAATAATTGTATAACCATACCTAAGTTTTACGATAATGTAATTGAGGCTACCATTGAAGAAAGAAAAGAAATGGCAAAAGCACCTTTTTCATTAGAGGAGTATAAATCGGCATTGGACATAGATGAAGTTTATGGTGAAAAAGGATACACCACAAATGAAAGGAATTCCATAAGACCAACTTTAGACGTAAATGGTATTTGGGGAGGATATATTGGGGAAGGAGCAAAAACTGTCATTGCCAGCCAGGCCTTTGCGAAAATATCGATGCGCTTAGTACCCGATCAAACACCCGAAGAAATAACAGAATTATTTAAAAATCATTTTGAAAGCATAGCTCCTAAGGCGGTAAAGGTCAAGGTTACACCACATCATGGAGGATATCCATATGTAACACCCATTGATTTTGTAGGTTACAGAGCGGCAAATAAAGCATACACAGAGGCTTTTGGTGTAGAATCAATTCCGCAAAGGGGCGGTGGAAGTATTCCTATAGTGGCACTTTTTGAACAGGAGTTAAAGAGTAAAACAATACTGATGGGATTTGGATTGGACAGTGATGCCATTCATTCGCCAAATGAACATTTTGGTATTTATAACTTCCTTAAGGGAATAGAAACTATTACACTTTTTTATAGGTATTATGCAGAAATGAAATCTTAACCAGGGCTTGAAAATAAAATCGAAATTAATCTCTTTTAATTAATAAAAAGTAATCGTTTTCTAAGGCTAAATAGCCCTGATCATAAACATAATGGTAAACATTACCAGTTTTTGTGGTATAAATAGAAGTAAAATAATTAAAATCAAAATTCTGATTATTGAGTCTTGAGCGTGTGATCTTCGTTTTGCCGGAAACATTCAATTCGGCAAGTATTTTATAATTTTTCTTGAGGCGATTATTAGTATTTCTGATCAAGTTTTTACTTTCCGTATTTACTTTGTTATTATAGGTATTTCTGCAATAATCACTGCAAAATTTCTTATCGATCCTACCAATTATGACGGTATCACATTCCAAACATTTTTTCTGATTCATGCTCTAATTTGAAATTGCAAGATACGAATTATCCGATTGGAATCGACTACATTCAATAAACTATCTTTTAGCGAGGAGTAGAGTATTGGTTTTATTAACCTTCTCTAATCTTTCTATTTGAAAATTATTTTTGTACAAATAGGAAGCGATGTTAATTATATCGCATTCATTTTTGAAATCTAAAGAAGCATTAAATAGAATATTTCCTTCTTTGGAAGTGGCTTCAACAATATTTTCCCAAAATGGGATCTCAAAAAATGGGGATGGAATTTTGGTATCGATGAACAGATCTACAATGATCAAATCAAAATTAGATCGATTCTTCTGCATAAAGTCAGAAGCATCGTCACATATAATCTCAAGATTTTTAATTTTCGATAATTTAAATTCCTCTTTGGCAATTTTTACAATTACGGGATCGATTTCCACGCCAATAATCGATTTTTGATGCCCAATAATTTTGCCTAAAGTTTTAATTACACTTCCTCCACCAAGCCCTAAAACCAAAACATTATTACACCTGCTAAGGTCCATTTTATTTAAACCAAATTTTAAGATCTTCTGTAAGGAGCCATAAGAATAATTAGCATTTTTTGTATTTAAATGCTTTTTTCCATTGTACCATGTAATTTCTAGAGTTCCATTGAACTCCGATTTCACTTTTTTTGTTATGGGATAAATAAAGCTGAGAAGTCTTACCATTGCTGACAAAATTACAATAATTATTTAGTAAAATAATCGAATACAAACGACTACATTCAATTACAATCGAAAGTAATTGTTTAGTAACCGAATAATATTTGCTTCTGTTCTCAAATTTGTACTGTCAAACAAAATGACATGAGTTTAGCAATTAGAATTAATTATTAACCAGCCCGTAAAATGGGTATAAAATTAAATATTATGAATAGTTTAAGAAACAAAGTACAGTTAATTGGAAATCTAGGAATGAACCCGGAAATCAAAACTTTAGAGTCCGGAAAAAAAATGGCAAAATTTTCAATTGCAACAAATGAAACGTACAAGAATGCCAAAGGTGAAAAGATCACGGATACACAATGGCATAATATTATTGCCTGGAATAAAACTGCTGAACTTGCGGAGATGTTTTTAGAGAAAGGTAAAGAAGTGGCCGTTGAAGGCAAATTAACTACTCGTTCTTGGGATGATGAAAAGGGGAATAAGAAATATATTACCGAAGTAGTGTGTAGTGAGATACTTTTTTTGGGATCTAAAAGTTAGTTCTTCATCGGATGGCTATATTCAGAACAAGTTATAGCCATCCGATGAATTTTAAATTAAAATATTAAAATGAGCAAGGAATTATCCATACCTGATGAGATTATTACTAATAAGATCTATTTAGTTAGAGGTCAGAAAGTGATGTTGGATAGAGATTTGGCTGAACTTTATGGAGTAGAGACTAAAAGATTAAAGGAACAAGTAAGGAGAAATATAGAGCGTTTCCCAAAAACATTTATGTTTGAATTGACATCAAAGGAGTATTTTTCTTTAAGGTCGCAATTTGCGACCTTAGAAAGAGGAAGATATTCTAGGTATCCTCCATTTGCATTCTCTGAGCACGGAATATTAATGCTATCCGGTGTTCTTAAAAGTGATAAAGCAATCAGAATGAGCTTACATATCATTGAAACATTTGTTCAACTTCGAAAATTTGCAATAAACTTCGAAGAAATAAGTAATAAAATACACCAAATGGAAGCTCAAAACCAAAAACAATTTGGTGAAATATTTAAGATATTGGAAAGATTATTAGTCAATCAAAAAGAAAAATCGAGACATAAAATCGGTTTTAAGAAATAACATTATGTTCTATGATAATAAAATAGAATGAATAAATTAATATCCATACCAGACGAGATCATTACAATTAAGATCTATTTAATAAGAAGTCAGAAAGTTATGTTGGATAGAGATCTAGCTAAACTTTATGGTGTTGCGACCAAGCAATTAAAGGACAGGTACGTAGAAATATTGACCGTTTCCCAAAAGATTTTATTAGTGAAACTCTTTTTTAAAAAGTTTCATTAGAACAGATTAAAAAAGATAGTTGAACTAATCCCGCTCTTTTAGCGGGATCTCAATTTCAAAATCTAAACTTACTCTGTTTTTTTTTATGTTTGAACTCACAAAAGAAGAGTTTGATAATTGGAGGAGCCATTTCGGCTCCTCCAATTCTTCAGACAAAATGGGATTACGCTATAGTCCTATGGTTTTTACTGAACAAGGTGTTGCCATGTTATCAAGTGTATTAAATAGTTCAACTGCAATAAAAGTTAACATTCAAATAATACGGGTTTTTACTAAAATACGTGAAACGTTAATGGATAATTTGAATATTAAATTGGAAATAGAAGAAATTAAGAAGAACCTATCTCATCAAAATAAAAATATAGAATTGGTTTTTGGTTATTTAGATAAGCTCCTGGAAAAGAAAGAAGATCAAAACCCAAGACAAAAAACAGGATATAAAAAATGAAGGTTATAGTAATGAAAATCTAGTCTTGAATCAATCTGGCATCCACATGGGCTTTACCATTAATTACCTTTAATCCAAGTTTTGTTAATTGAGACTGGATTATATCAAGTATTTTATCAGTTGCTTCTTTATCGACCAGTTCTTTTTTAAATCTGCTCAAAGTGCTGTGTCCGGGCACAGGGTCTTCAATGGTCAAATTGCAAAATTTCATGGCAGATAAACTATCATTTACCATAGCTTCTGTTTGTACATCAGAAAGATCATACCAAATAGAGATCAGCTGCATTTTAAATAAAAGTAATGGAGAATACGCTTTTGCACCTCTTTCTTTGAGCCCCTTTTTATATACTTTCTTTAATTCCTGATCTATAGTTTTCCAATCTATTATTTCTTTTATATGACTAAAAAACATATTCTTTTCAGCATGCTTTTCAACATACGCAGCTACAAAACTTCTTTGGGGGTCATTTATGTTTTTATAACTTTTCATTTCACAGCTCTAAGTTACAATTTTAGTAAGACTTTAAATTAATATTAATGGAAAAGTATTTTAACCTAGATGGTTAGAACAAATCCAGCTCTTCGGACCTTTTGATGGCATTCTAAAATTGAAGAAATACTAAGATATTCTTGCAAATATTCAATTGCTAAATGAAGAATTTTTTAATAAATGCAGAAGAAATATTATTAAGGTAATCAGAGCTATTTACCATTGCATCCTCTAAACTTTTTGATTTTTTTATTATAGAACTAGTATAGGTAATACCCACCTTATCTAATTCTTTTTGAGTTAAACTTATACTTCCACAGAAGGCAGCTACAGGGATATTATATTTTTTGGCGGAGGCAATAACCCCCTGAATGGTTTTTCCCGAGAGTGTTTGATGATCTAAGTTACCTTCACCTGTAATTATCCAATCGGCATTTCGAATTTTGCTATCAAAATCAACAAGTTTTTTGATCAGATCAATTCCTGAAATTAAATTTGCCTTTAAAAAAACTTTGGCCCCTGCACCCATACCACCGGCAGCACCTCCCCCTTTAACATTTTGAGTATCAATCTTGAATTGATCTTTAAATAAGGTGGCCATATTCCTTAATCCTTGGTCCAATATTCTGATTTCATCAATATTAGCTCCCTTTTGAGCAGCATATACATAGGCTGCACCATCTGCTCCATACAAAGGATTTGTAACATCACATGCCACACTAAAATTAATTTGACTTAAATTTTTAATTATATAAGCAGTATCAATTTTCTTTATTTCCGACAGATTTTTACCAATGGCAATAATTTCATTATCATCTTTATCTAAAAATTTAAAACCAAGAGCACTGGCCATTCCAATACCACAATCATTTGTTGCAGACCCACCTATTCCGAGTATAATGTTTTTAGCTCCTTTTTTTATAGCATCGAGAATTAGTTCTCCGGTACCATAGGTTGTGGTAAAAAAACAATTTTGCTCATCAGAAGATAATAATTTCATTCCTGAAGCCTCGGCCATTTCGATAAACGCCGTAGAGGAAGGTTTGATAAAAAGATAGGAAGCCTGGATTGGACGAAAGAGAGGATCTTTTACCTCTACTTCAATAATTTCACCATGGAGATTGTAATCCAGGATCTCTATGGTTCCATCTCCACCATCTGCTAAGGGCAGTTTTAAAATTTCAGCCTCAGGGAACACGGATTTTATTCCTTTTTCTACTGCATCGCAAAATTGAATTCCTGTTAAAGAGCCTTTAAATTTATCTGGAGCTAGAACAAATTTCACGAGTTGCTTGGATGGTTTATTTATAATTCATGGATAGTTGAATGCGCTTTCTTGCCACATCAACCTCTAATACTTTAACGATGACCTGTTGGTGTAAATGTACAATTTCACTGACATCTTTAACAAACTTATCCGATAAGTTGGAGACATGAACCAGTCCACTTTCTTTAATTCCCAAATCAATAAAACATCCAAAATTGGTAACATTATTTACGATACCAGGAAGTAATTGTCCTATTCTGAGATCATTAATCGTTTTGATGTTTTGATTAAAAGTAAAAACCTTTGCTTTTTCACGCGGATCTATTCCCGGTTTTTCTAATTCATTAATAATATCAGTCAATGTTGGTAATCCAATGGTATCAGTACAATAATTTTTTAGATCAAGACCTTTTAAGACCTCTTTATTACCAATTAATTTGATAACAATCATAGAATTATCCTCTGCCATTTTTTTAACGATTGCATAACTTTCCGGATGTACGGCAGAATCATCCAAAGGGTTTTTTGCATTCTTAATTCTTAAAAAACCGGCACCTTGTTCATAGGCCTTTGATCCCAGTCTTGGCACTTTTTTTATTTCATTTCTATCAGTAAAAGGGCCATGCTCATTTCTATATTGAATGATGTTCTTTGCTAATTTTGGTCCGATACCGGAAACATAACTCAATAAAGGTTCACTGGCAGTATTAATGTTTATACCAATGGCATTAACGCAACTTTCTACAACCGTATCTAATGATTTTTTCAGTTTAGTTTGATCCACATCATGCTGATACTGACCAATTCCGAGTGATTTAGCGTCAATTTTTACTAATTCAGCCAGAGGATCTGCTAATCTCCGTCCTATAGAGACCGAGCCTCTTACGGTGACATCATAATTTGGAAACTCATCTCTAGCAATTTTTGAGGCCGAATAGATGGAAGCTCCTGCTTCGCTAACAACAAATACCTGGATGTCTTTGTTAAAACGGATCTTTCTTATCAGCTGCTCTGTTTCTCTTGAGGCGGTACCATTGCCAATGGCAATTGCTTCTATTTTATAGGCATCTACAAGGGTGCTTATTTTTTTTATTGCCCCAATGGAATCCTTCTTTGGCGCATGCGGATATATTGTTTCGTTATAAACCAATCCCCCTTGTGCATTTAAACAGACAACTTTACAGCCTGTTCTAAATCCCGGATCGATGGCCAAGATATTTTTTTCACCCAGTGGGGCGGCCAGCAGGAGTTGTTTTAAATTTTTTGCAAAAACTTGTATTGCTTCGTCATCGTTTTTAAGTTTTGCATTAGTTAATATCTCATTGGATAATGCCGGAAACAATAATCGTTTATAAGCATCTTTTATGGCCAAATTTATTTGAAAGGCACAATCATTATTGCTACGGATAATTCTATCTGCCATTTTTTGAACTGCCCGATCATGATCTATTTCAATTTTTATTCGAATATAACCCTCTTTTTCAGCTCTTAACATCGCTAAAAGTCTGTGAGAAGGACACCTGCTAAGGGCTTCAGACCAATTAAAATAATCTCTGAATTTTTCCGCTTTTTGTTTTGACAGCTCACCTTGAGGGCTCTTGTCATCCTCTATTTTAGCTTTGATTGCACTTGTAGAAATTTGTGCGAATTTTTCCAGTTGATAACGTATGTTATTTCTAATATCTGTTCGCTCATTGATCCATTCCGCGATGATATATCGAGCCCCTTCTAAGGCCTTTTGTTCAGTTTTAATGCTATCATTCAGATATTTAGAGGCGATGTATTCCAGATCATTAGCATTTTGGCTCATGATTATTTTAGCTAAGGACTCTAAGCCATTTTTGCGAGCAGTTTCCGCTTTTGTTTTCCTCTTTTTCTTATAGGGCAGGTAGAGATCTTCTAAAGTTGTTAAATCGGTTACAGAATTTATTTTTTGTTTTAATTCCTGACTTAACACTTCCTGTTCTGTAAGCGCTTTTAAAATTGTTTCTTTGCGCTTTTCCAGGTCTTCAAACCGGGCTTTATATTTTACAATATTGCCAATTTGAACCTCATCTAAATTACCGGTTCTTTCTTTCCTATATCGAGAAATAAAAGGAATGGTACAATCTTCATTGATTAAGCAAATGGTATTTTCAACAGATTTTAGAGGTAAATCCGTGTGATTTACAATATATTTTAATAATGACATGCAATGAATTTGATCTAAGCAAAGATATTATTTCATTTGTTTACAATTTTGTAATTAGCAAGAAATAAGTTCATTGAAATTTTGAAAACAAATGTAACCCTGCCTACTGGCCAGGCAGGCACTCTGTTCTCTCATAATAATTTAATCATTTCCTTTTGTAAAATACTTGATTAAACCTGCCCGTCCGGCAGGCGGGTTTATTCATGTTCGTTTCATGAGCATAAATTTCATTTAAGTCATTTTTTTGTAAAGGTGGGTTCTAAAAGAAGTCTATAGATCAAATCGTATACCTAACGAAATATTATTTTCTTTGGGATTTGGATCATTAAAAATATTGTTCAAATCATATTTTGTATAGAGAGAAAAAACACTATAACCAATATAACTGCTCAATCCATAGATAAGATTGCTGGTATTATAGCTCTTTTTAATTTTATCTTTACGTTTTGCCCCATTTTCATAATATTTTAATTTTTGTCGAGTACTCAAATTAAAACCAAAATATCCTCCAATACCGTATTTAAATTTCTTTTTACGGGAGTATCTAATATAATTATGTCCTTCATGTTTTTTAGAAGGTCCAAATTCAAAATGAAGAGGAAAAACCAAATTATCCATTCTGAGTTTTGATTTTGTCAAATCGGTATAAAACTCATCCAAATAAGTAAGATTGCCATCTTGAACAAAATACATATTATCTATAGGGTTCAATCCATTAAAAGTAAAAGAAAAACCATACCTAAAACGAACTGCGTCCGAATTGTTTAACACGCGCGTACTCCAGGCCCAGCCTATTTCGAAAAATGAGCTTTTACCAACACTATAGGGAGAGTTATTAAATGACTGCCCTTCAATGATTGCATTATTTAAACCAAATGCCATTACTAAATATGAATAGGTACGTTTGTCGAATTTTTTAGGTTTTTTAGAATTTTTTAGAGATACGATAGCCTCTCCATTTTCAAAATCGAATAAGATTATTTTAACACCATCTGGTTTTATTTCATTGATATCATCGGTTTCCCCTCTTTCTAAAAGAGCGATTGAATTATCAATTATAGCAGATTTATTTTTAATATTTAAGGCATGTTTATCTGCCGCCTCGAGCTTTAACTCGTCAGCTTCCTGGACAGTAATTTCCTCATTATCTAATCTTTCATTTATTTCGATAACCTCTCTTTTCAGAGCTTCTTTTTCCTCACTTATAAGATTCTCTTTTTTTTGCTCTAAAAGTTTTATTTTTTCGCTATTGTCTGTATTTTCTTGTGCAAAAATATGGGGAGAAAAGAACAAATGACTTATGAATATTCCGATTATTACTATTTTTTTCATGAATTTTTTTATTATTTGCTTCGATCAGTAATTTCTATCTCAGTTGGATTTTTTATGGTAATTATTATTTTTTCAAATAATTTTCTTCTGGTCTCTTTCTCTATGTCATCTTCTATCTCTTCTAAAAGAACCATTGCACTGATTTTTGTTTTATTTAAATAATGATCATTTTTTTCTATTTTCAGATTGGCATTTTTTAATAACTCTTCAACTTCATGATCT